>JAFNGM010000130.1:14310-15786 GCA_017885225.1 Syntrophaceae bacterium
TACAACAAGTTTATGGTGGACAGCGTCATTTTCTACCTGTGTGACGAGCCTGACAACTACAAGGGTTGTGATCCTCAGATGCTGAAAGAGCTCGCCGATTCCTTCAACAAGGAGCTCGTGGCGGCGTTCAAGGACAAGTACCCCATGGTTTCCGAGTCCGGCCCCGATGTCGCGCGGATTCGCATTGCCATCACGAATATCAAGCAGAACAGGCCGGGAGTCAGCGCCGTCACATCGATCGTACCCGTCGGGCTGGCCGTCAGCCTCGTCAAAAAAGGTGTGACCGGAGGCTGGACAGGCGGCGGTGAAACGGGCGCCGAGATGGAGATTCTCGACACCACAACCAATGAAGTGATTTTGATGGCCGTAGACCAGCAAGAGGCAGCCTTTACCTCCCGGTTCTCCAAGTATGGATCGGCCGAAGATGCCTTCAAGTTCTGGTCTGAAAGGATCGTGTGGTTCATGGATGATGCGAAAGGCGTGAAACGGGTTAACCCTTAGTATTGACGGATCCGGGCATGGATACACTACCGCAGGCATGGCCTTGCGGGCTGAGCCTGCGGTGAGCACGACGTTGATAAAAATTGTAGAAGGAGGAAAAGATGGTGATAACGCGCAATCATAATTCTTGCGGGGCATCACGGCGGAAAAGGAGAAGCCTCCCGTCACTTTTGGGGAAGGTGCTCCTATCGGCGGGGATAGGATTCATGGTCATGCTGCTCTGGGGGAGCGCCCCTGCTCTGGCCCAGGAGGCCGTTTCGCAGGATGGGCCGCCGCCTTCCTCGGTGGAGGAGAGCGTAACTCCGATGGACAAGGCCTTCGAGAAACCACCGGAGCGCGTCCGGCCCCTTGAAAAATTGAAAGACACGCTGAAGGACACGCCGCCATTTTTCCGGGATACGAAACTGGATGTCAACCTCCGTTCCTATTACTTCTACCGCGATAAGTTCGACAACAGCACAAGCGAGGCCTGGGCACTGGGCGGTTCCCTCTCCTACAAATCTGGCTACCTCTTCGATCACTTCGGCGTGGGTGCCGCCGTCTACACGTCTCAGCCCCTTTATGCGCCTGACAACCGCGACGGTACGCTCCTGCTCAAGTCCGGGCAGGAAGGCTACACCGTGCTCGGCCAGCTCTACGGGGAGATCAAGCTCGTTGAAAATGTCTTCATTGACGTTTATCGTAAGGAGTCNNACAAGAACGACAACCGCATGACCCCGAACACCTTCGAAGGTTACACCCTGGTGGGTAAGCACGGCGGGAAGGACGGTGCACCGGAGCTGCGCTACGGCGGGGGTTATATCACGAAGATCAAGCCACGCGATTCCGACAATTTCATCCCGATGTCCGAGGCTGCCGGTGTAAAAACGGTTGATCGGGGAGTCGCGTTGGCCGGCGTCAACTACAGTACAAAAGAATTCGCCCTGGGCGCCATCGATTACTACTCCGAAGACATCATCAACATCTTCTACACGG
>JAFNGM010000131.1 GCA_017885225.1 Syntrophaceae bacterium
CGGCCAAGATATCGCTTCCCTTGCTTGCCCGGATTATTGATGTATAGTGGTTGTTGAGGAGAATTTGCTGAAATGTGTGCAGTGCCTCCTGGGAAGGCGCTTTGAATGTTGATCCGGGGAATTCATTAAACGCGATCAAATTGAGCTTGCAGCGAATCTTTTTCAGGAGGCGCGCCAGCTTTTCCGCGTCTTTCGGTGAGTCGTTGATACCGGCAATAAGAATGTATTCAAAGGTAAGCATTCTCCGTCCGGGCATGGGATAGTTCCGGCAGGCATCAAGAAGTGTTTCTATGGGATATTTTTTATTGACAGGCATCAGAGCGCTTCTTGTCTCATTATCAGGTGCGTTTAAAGAAATGGCGAGGTTTACGCAGATGTCTTTCCCCAGTTGTTCGATCATGGGCGCAATCCCGCAGGTCGATACGGTGATCTTCCTATTGGAAAAGCCAAATCCGAAGTCAGAGGTAATGATTCTGATTGCCTTAAGAGTATTTTCATAGTTTGCCAGGGGTTCTCCCATTCCCATCATCACGATGTTTTTGATATTATCTCCCTCCCGTATGGCAGTCCGGAGCACGTTTATCTGTCCAGTGATTTCCGAGGGGAGAAGATTCCTTTTAAAACCCTGTTTGCCGGTCATACAAAATGCGCATTCCATCTGGCATCCGGCCTGGGTGGAGACGCAAATCGTCCAGTGGTTTTTTCCCGGGATAAGGACGCTCTCGATAAAAAGACCGTCTTCCAATCTAAAGAGAATTTTCTTCGTGCCGTCCTTTGAAATTTGAATTTTTTCGATCTCAGGGTCTGCAAATCTGGCCAGCTCTTGTATCTGAATCCGGAAGGCCTTTGAAAGATTCGTCATGTCTTCAAAGGATTTGGCATGCAGCTGGTAAAGCCACTTCATGATCTGACGCGCCCGGTATCTCTCCTTGCCGAAACTCGAAATATAGCGTTCAAGCTCCTCGATAGGCATGTCTTTCAGGTTCGGCTTAACCGGGCAGTCGTTTTTGAAGGTTTTGGGCAATGGCATCGATGAAGGCTTCCGTAGTTACTTTCTTATTATTGGGATTCTTGTCTGCGACAAGGAGGAGGTCGCCCGTCATCATCCCGGATTCTATAGTTGATATTGATGCTTCTTCCAGGTTGTCCGCAAAGGAAACAACCTCCCGCGTGGCATCAAGCTCTCCTCGCTTGCGCAGGCACCCTGACCATGCGAAGATAATGGCCATGGAGTTGGACGATGTTTCTTCATCTTTGAGATGTTTGTAGTAGTGTTTCTGCACTGTGCCGTGTGCCGCTTCATACTCGAAATACCCGTGGGGCGAGACGAGCACGGAAGTTATCATGGCCAGGCTCCCGTATGCCGAGGCAATCATGTCGGACATGACATCACCATCGTAGTTTTTAAGCGCCCACAGGATACCGCCTTCTGACTTTATGATGCGAGCCGCGGCATCATCGATAAGAGTGAAAAAATAAGAAATACCTGCCCGGGTGAATTTTTCTTTCCAGTTCTTTTCGTACTCCGCGAAAAATATGTCCCTGAACCGGGCGTCGTAGGTCTGGGAGATGGTATCCTTGGTGCTGAACCACAGGTCAATGTTCTGGTCGAGGGAAAAGGCAAAGCACGCTTGTGCAAAATTCTCAATGGACTCGTCCGTATTATGGATGCCCTGGATAATTCCCGGCCCTGTGAATTCCTTGATGGTCTGTCTTACAGGTGGACCCGTCTCGGCAGGCGTGAAGATGATTTCGGCCTTGCCGGGGCAGAATATGCGCATCTCCGTATTGCTGTAAATATCGCCGTAGGCATGTCTTCCTATGCTGATGGGTTTTTGCCATGTGGAAACGGAGGGCCTGATGTTTTTCGCCAGGATCGGCGTGCGGAAAACCGTGCCGTCAAGTATTTCTCTGATCGTCGCGTTGGGGCTTTTCCAGGTCTTTTTTAAACCGTATTCCTGGACCCTGTCTTCATTGGGGGTGATGGTTGCACATTTGACCCCGACACCGTGCCTCATAATGGCCCTAGCGGCATCGATCGTGACCTGGTCATCGGTGGCATCGCGATTTTTGATGTGCAGATCATAGTATTCAATATTCATGGAAAGATGGGGAAGAAGCAGTTTATCCTTCACCATTTTCCACATGATCCTGGTCATTTCATCACCATCTATCTCGACGATGGTAGACTTTACCTTTATCTTGTCCATAAATGATGTGATTTCTTATTTGAAGTTTTTGTGTTTTATTACTATCATAAAAGGAGGTGACCTGTCCATAGAAGTCAAATTCTATTTGTTATAAAACCTTTAAATTAATTTTGATTATGATTTCAGCTTCCGACGGATGTGTTTGGGAGAAGAATACAGAAGAAATCCATAAAGGATTCCCTCTGCATAACAAGGGGACTAAGAGGGATTTCATAATTGCATGACGGGCGAGACAGTTGTCCTGCTGAAGGGTGGTTCTATGTCTGCAACTGACAATTTAGTTGAGTTTCTCCAATCAAAGATTGGTACCGAAATCCATGTCGGCCCCTGGTTAACCATTGACCAGGAGAGGATCGACCGCTTCGCGGAGGTTACGGGTGATATTCAATGGATCCACACCGATCCGGAAAGAGCAAAAAAAGAATCACCTTACGGGACAACAGTGGCTCACGGCTTTCTTACATTATCTCTCCTCCCTTACCTTACCGAGAGCAATCATCCGGATTTTTTTCAAAATAATTACCCGGGAATGAAGATGAGGGTGAATTACGGCCTTAATGAGGTGCGATTTCCCGCGCCTGTCCTGGTTAATTCCAGAATCAGGGCGAAGACGGTACTGGCAAGTGCGAATAAAATCGGCGAGGCGGTAGAGATTCTCTACGTTATTACTGCGGAGATCGAAAGCGATGAAAAACCGGCGTGTGTCGCCGAATTTATCGCACGAGTGTATTAGCGCATCTCATTCATTTTTGGAAAACGGCTTGGTTCAATTAATCCAAATCGGAGACGAGATAGCCTCATCGCCATCAGCTTGCATAACTCGTATATAATAGTAATCGCCACTGTAAACACTTAATGTAAAAGTAATAGTTACTGTTTTCAGGTTAGGACTCCAACTTAGTAAGACTGTCCCATTATTGATAAGTTCAATTTTGGTGAACACATCATGAGCACTGCCGTCATCGGCAAGAATTTCCACATCGTATGTTCCGGGATTGATTTTTGAACCCATTGCATGCCCATTAATTTTAAAGGATAACGCCAAATTTTTATCTAACGTAGAATAAAATCTCCTCTCCAAAAGTGCGTCGAGAATGGCCGCACGAGTTTTTGTCGGAGAAAGCACGGCAACACGAAATGGTTGCCGGGTACCCCATGTTCCGTAATGATCGTCTCCAGAACCTGATGCTCCTATATGCCAACCTCGAGACAACGCTTCATCGTAATATCCCAAACCATTATCACTCCGATCATAACCATCATTATAATAATACACTTCGAAACCGTTGTCTCTGTTCCAAAGCTCCATTCCGACAAACTGATCGACAGGGGCTCTGTTGAAATGATTGAATTCCTCGCCCGTCGCGTCTTCACGACCCGGGTGATTAAAGAATGCTATGCCGTTGTGTGCAGAAAGCCATGCGCATAGTTCATCAAAGGTATCCGTATCCGGATCATTGTCGGCACAATAGTTCGATGTGTTGATTATCGTCACGTGACCATATTTTTTTGATGATGACCACTCAAAGCCCCAAAACGTCACAAAAACACCGTCCTGGTTGTAACTGTCCGCCACCGTCTGTAATGCGTTCCATAGGGTGGGATTCATGGCATTGGCATGGTCGGCGACACCGAAAAAGTCCATCCCGGCGACATCTCTGGCGTACGCATACGCTTCGGATGGTGTCCCGGTTGCACCGGAAATAGTGGTGTGGTTATGAAGGTGTCCCATATACACGTAGTAACCACCGATTGAGGGAGCTGAAATCGAATCATTCGTTATAATCGCATGATTATGACCGCACCCTGTGAACACAAGAAAGGCAATGAGAACAATTTGTAGGGCTATCCTCCTCTTTTTTAAAACCATAGTTCTGTCCCAGATTATCTTAATGTTTCTATGTATTCTCTCTATGGCAACCGTTGATGAGAGAAGGACATCCTGAAGTCAAATGCTTGAGGCTCATTGTTTCTGCAGCCAGTCTTTGATCAGCTTCGTCGCCCGGCAGTCGTCTTCATTGTAATCGATGATGGCCTGTATTTTGTCCTGGTACATCTCCGGATCAGTCTGGTATTTGAGATAGTAGGCGATGGCGTCGAGGGCATTGATATCGCCATGCCGCCACCTGAATCCGAAGAAGGCAGCAACGTCCTTCAGGCCATTCGTGTAAGTGGGGAACGCGAAGGCCTTTGTGGCCATCCGGTGCAGATCAATCATATAAGGTAAAACTGATTTTTCAACTTCCTGTGCAAGTTTATTTTTTTTTAATTTTTTTAATAAGGCATTGCTTTC
>JAFNGM010000132.1:0-281 GCA_017885225.1 Syntrophaceae bacterium
CACGGACGATGATGTCGTCCTCGCCTTGGGCGGCATTCCTGAAAATAAACGGCATTGTTCTCTTATGGGCATTAATGCCTTGCTTTCCGCAATTCAGGACTACGAAAAAAAACACACGCCGCATAATCCTGTGTAATTGAAGATCGATAGCCATGATTTATCTTGACCACAACGCGACAACCTGTCTTCATCCGGAAGTCTTCCGGGTTATGGAGCCCTATTTAAAGGAGCAATTCGGAAACGCATCAAGTTCCTGTCGCCTGGGCAGAGAAGCAAAGATC
>JAFNGM010000132.1:317-1370 GCA_017885225.1 Syntrophaceae bacterium
GAGGATTTGGAAAAAGAGGGTTTCCGTGTAACCTATCTGCCTGTCAACGCCCAAGGGCAGGTTGATCCTGATGACGTGCGCAGGCACATTGATCGAGAGACCATTCTCATCAGCATCATGTTTGCCAACAATGAAACGGGCATTATTCAGCCCGTCCCTGAGATCGGGGCGATTGCCGGACATGAAGAAATAGTCTTTCACACAGATGCCGTTCAGGCTATCGGTAAAATTCCCGTTCATGTCGACACCCTGGGTGTTGATCTCCTCTCCATCTCGGGACACAAGTTCCACGGCCCCAAAGGAGTTGGCGCCCTTTATGTGAGGGAGGGCACGCCGCTTATCCCTGCGGTAACGGGCGGGCATCACGAATACCATCTCCGTGCTGGTACGGAGAATGTCCCCGGGATTGTCGGTTTCGCGGCGGCCCTTTCCATAGCCACGCGTGATTTACACACGGTGTCACAAAGGATATCTCAGCTCCGGCAGCGGTTTGAGGCTACTATCATGAGAAAAATCGGCGGCGTACAGGTAAACGGCCTGAACGCCCCGCGGGTTCCCAATACGAGCAATATGAGCTTTCATTTTGTGGAGGGAGAGTCGATTCTCCTGCATTTAGATCTCAAAGGCATTTGCGCTTCTACTGGTTCGGCGTGCAGCACAGGGCTGCCGGAGCCCTCCCACGTCCTGATGGCGATGGGTGTGCCGTCCCGCATAGCCCAAAGCACCATAAGGTTCTCCCTCGGGAAGGACAATACGGATGATGAAATGGAGTTCGTCATGGAATCTCTCATAGATATTATTGCCAAACTGAGAGAAATATCCAGTCTCAAGGAAACGTGAATCGATGAAGGCCTGTNNCCACCGGAGAGGATTGTTTCTCTCGCGCCTTCCGTTACGGAGATTCTCTATGATCTTGGCCTGGAAGACCGTGTCGCTGCGGTTACCACGTTTTGCGATTATCCTCCCCGGGCCATGCATAAACCGAAGGTGGGAGGCTTCGCAAATCCTTCCCTCGAAGCGATCATTGCCGCCCGGCCTGACCTTGTGATTATG
>JAFNGM010000132.1:1397-6847 GCA_017885225.1 Syntrophaceae bacterium
GGGATAAAGGATCAGGCGTTCAAACGGGCAGCAACGATCGAAACGGAGCTTCGCAAGTATAAAAGAAGGATTCGAAAATCTCCACCCCCCTATTTGAACAAAAAGGCGCTTTTCATCATTCAACCGGAGCCATTGATTGTGGCAGGACCCGAAACTGTCATTGATGATGCACTGAAACTCCTGGGATTGCACAATATTGCTTCCGATACGGATGCGCGATACCCTAAATATTCTCTTGAGGAAGTAATCCGAAGATCCCCTGATGTACTATTCATCGGCATAGGTCCCATGACGAAGGAAAGCTCCAGGAACCTCCTGAAAAGACTGGAAAATCTCGATGCCGTCCGTAAGGGACATATCTATTATACCAGCGAAGCGCTGTACAGGCTGACGCCAAAAGTTATTTCCGGCATTGAGGAGATCGCAGGCTCTCTTCGTGAGTATTGAGCCCTATCTTTGACCTTGACAAACATCTTTCCCTCTGCTAAACACTTCGGATATCAATAGAAAAACCATTATTGATGGATATGAGGAAGAGGGGTGAAAAGCCCCCGCTGCCCCGCAGCCGTGAAGGGAACGAAAACCCAATGTGCCACTGTCATACTTTCATATGACGGGAAGGCGGGTGAGTAGGCAGCCTGAAGCCGGAAAACCGATCCATCAAGGATATCCTCGCGGGAGGGGTAATGCTCAAGTACTTTTTCCTACCATTTTTCATACTTTCCTCTATTTACGTCCTTGCGATCACCAGCGACATGGCTGATAAGATTGTCACATTCTCCCGTGTCATGCGGGTGAGCCTCTGTCTTCTTACCGTTTTTATTGTCATTTCAATAGTGTCCTTGCTCGTCGGATCCAGCCAGGTGGGTATGGGATCTCTTTTTAAGGCCCTGTTGGCAATGATGAAGGGTGAAGACCTCAGTCTTTTCACGACGGAAAAGACGATCCTTTTCTCCATCCGTCTGCCGAGGATTATCTTTGCCGGTATCGTCGGCGCGTCCCTCTCGGCAGCCGGCGTCGTATTTCAGGGACTTCTCCGCAACCCCCTTGCAGATCCATACATCCTGGGGATATCCGGCGGGTCAGCGGTCGGAGCGATTGTTGCCATAATGACGGGAATAAGCCTCATTCCTTTTGGCGTTCCCGGGCTCGCTGTTTCAGGGGCGCTTATCACCATCGTTCTGGTGTACGGCATTGCCAGAACAAAGAAAGAACTTCACTCCACGACCCTTCTCCTGGCAGGCGTCATCGTCAACGCCTTTTTTTCTGCGGTTATTATGCTTTTGATTTCCACAACAAATAATCAAGAACTGCGGAGCGCCATATTCTGGTTAATGGGAGACTTAAGTCTCGCCGAATGGAACGAGATTATGCTGACGGGCTCGTTTTTAGTGATCGGGTTCATGATTATGTATAGCTATTCGAGACATCTTAATCTCATCGTCACCGGCGAAGAGACGGCCATGCAGCTTGGGGTAAATGTTGAACGCACAAAAAAAATACTCCTTCTCGCGGCGTCACTCGTCACGGGGGTAGCTGTATCGGTGAGCGGCACCATCGGGTTTGTCGGCCTGATTATTCCGCACATGATGAGGATGCTGCTGGGTTCGGATCACAGACTTCTCCTCCCTTCTTCCGCGCTTTTCGGCGGCTCTTTTCTTATTGTTGCCGACACCCTCGCCAGAACGATCACCGCCCCTGCCGAGCTGCCTGTCGGTGTTATTACTGCAATGTGCGGGGCTCCTTATTTTGTTTTCCTCTTACGCAGGAGGACAGTCTGAGTTATGTCCATAATCAAACTTGAACGGATCGGCTTCACGTATAACGGCGGCTGGGTTCTCAAAAACGTTTCTTTTGAAGTAGCAAGGGGCGAGTTTATGGGCATACTCGGTCCCAACGGCTCAGGCAAAACGACCCTCTTGAACGTGATCGATGGCATCCTTATACCTCAGGAAGGGGAGATTTGGGTAAACGGCACATCCTGCAGGAAGCTCAAAAGGGGAGATCTTGCGAAGAGCATTGCCGTAGTTCCCCAGGAATCACTGATGATCTTTCCCTTCACGGTGCAGGAAATCGTGCTGATGGGACGAGCGCCGCATTTAGGGACATGGAGGTTTGAGGGAGAAACGGACTTCAGGATCGCTCATCAGGCCATGGAGATGACGGACACCCTTTCTTTGATGAACCGGAGCATGAATGCCTTGAGCGCGGGTGAGCGCCAGAGGGTCCTCATTGCACGGGCCCTGGCCCAGCAGCCGCAGATCATGCTTCTTGATGAACCTACGGCCTTTTTGGATATCAGGCATCAAGTAGAATTTTTCGATTTAATAAAAGCGCTGAACAAAAGCCAGGCACTCACCGTAATCGGCGTCACCCACGATATCAATTTGGCATCGCTGTACTGTGACAGGATTATCCTGCTCCGTAACGGCAACGTCCATAGCATAGGGAGGCCCGAGGAGGTGATTGCAGAAGCAAATATAAAGGAAGTTTACGAAACAGAGGTAACCGTAGATAGGAATCCGTTGACCGGTCAGCCACGGGTCACGCTCTTGAGTTCATATCCGTCGGAGGGAGGAAACCGGTTTAATTCCGGTGCTGCCCCGCAACTGTAAGCGGAACGAAATCCACACGATGCCACGGGTTTTCCCTCCCAGGAAGATCGGGAAGGCGTGGATGGTAGGTACAAAGTACAAGCCGCAAGCCAGGACACTCATCTGATGGAACAAATAACTTTATTCCCGAGGGGGAAAGGAGAAAATCACATGAATACAGTTTTTCAATGCATCGTCATTCTTGCGGTAGTGGTGTCAATTTTTATTTCCGGCGGTCTTTCGCTCGCGGCGCCTCAGGAAAAAGCAATCGTCATGGACGAGGTGGTCGTCACGGCGACACGGGATACGGAAGAAATTCGCAAGGTTCCCGCAAACGTTTCCGTCATTACAGCCGAACAGATTGAAAAATCAGGCGCAACGACAATCCCGGAGGTCCTGGAGAAACTGGAGAGTATCCAGTTCCGCTCCTATAGCGGCAACTCCTCCCAGGTGGGTATTGATATGCGCGGCTTCGGAGGCGATAATCCTTTTGGCAAGACCCTGATCATGCTCGACGGAAGGCGACTGAACAGGCCCGACATGTCTTCCATCAACTGGCTGCAGGTTCCCCTGAATAATGTTGAGAGAATTGAGGTTGTCCGTGGCGCGAGCAGTGTTCTCTATGGTGACGCAGCGATTGGCGGCGTCATCAACATCATCACAAAGAAAGGCGAAGGCCCGCCAAAATTCAACGCGTCTGTAATCGCGGGAAGCTATGGCCTTCATGATGAACGGGTAGGGGTAAGCGGCTCTACCGACAAATTGACCTACGCGCTCAATGGAGAAAACAACTACAACTCGGGCTACCGGGACCGATCAAAATTCTCATCCAAAGGGGGAGGTTTTGATGTTGGATATAACGCAAGTGAGGTCTTCAGTGCATCTTTAGGCCTCTCGTTTAACAAAACAGACTATCAGATGCCTGGCGCCCTTACGAAAGCGCAGATGGAACAGAACAGGAAACAGTACCAGCCGGCAACGCCTGCAAATTGGGCCAATGCCGCTCCCGATGATGATGGAGAGGATAAATATACAAACATCAACCTGGGCATAAAAGCGAATATGGGATCTGTTGGGGACATAACTGTCAATTTTCTCTATGGCAACAAGGATCTTCAGACCAACATGGCATCATGGACGTGGAACAAATACTCAAATACCAATACTGACACGTACGGCATTACACCAAAATATGTTCTGACAAAGGATATCTTCGGCTTTAAGAATAAAGTGGTTCTCGGCCTTGATTATTATCGCGAGCCTTACAAGAAGGATTTTTTCAGCGACCGCCAGAGAACCATAAAAACGAGCTGGGCAGATTTAACGAAGGAGAGCATTGCATACTATATACGGGATGAATTCAGCATTTTGAATAACGTGATTCTGCATGCCGGATATCGCTCCGAATGGGCATCTATCGAAGGGTCCAGTACGGATATAGTGACACCTGCCAATAACTTCTCGAATCAGGAAAAGAAATATCAGGCAGAGGCGTATGAAGCAGGGCTGACCTGGCTTATCGGGAAGCAATCGAAAATATTTGTGAAATATTCAACTATTTACCGTATTCCCTTTCTGGATGAAATCGCGTCGTTCAATGGTTTTGGCGGCGCATTATTTTTAAAGACCCTTGAGATGGAAGAAGGAACCAGCAAGGAAATAGGGACAGAGTTTTATCCGCTCGCAAATTTAAAAGTGGGAGTAACCTTATTCAGAATTGATATGGATGAGGAAATTCAGTATGTCTATGTGACCCCATGGTCCGGGTCTAATCAAAACGTTGGCGAGACACGCCATGATGGCGTGGAAATATCACTCTCCTACCTTTGGGAAAAGCGAGCCAGGTTCTATGGTAATTTCACCTACCACAAGGCCACCTTTGAGACTGGCCCCAATGATGGCAAGGAGATGCCTCTGGTACCCAAACGGGCGGTGAATGGCGGCATCGAGATATATCTTCCCTATAACCTGATGCTGCGGCCGGAAGTGAGGTATGTGAGCGACGCCTATCTTTCCGGTGACAACGATAACAACACGGAGAAGCTGGAATCTCGCACCATTTACAATCTCTATCTTTTTTATAAGCCGACATTTGGAAAATTTTCCATGACGGCATTCTTCGGTGTGGAGAATCTGACCGATGTAAAATATTCGTCATTTGGCTCGTATAATGTCCCGGCGTGGGGACCGGGAGCTCCCAGTACCTACTACCCCATGCCCGGAAGAACATTCAAAGCGGGTGTCGCCTTTGAGTTTTAGCCAGTCTGCCTGAGATGCCGATCAACCGGATGGCGGCAGAGGAAGGCTAAATATTAAGCGCCTGGTAACGATAAGTAAGAATTTGGAGAATATTTTCTATGACGGCAGACAAAGCATCAATTAGAGGAATCGTGTACGCGGCGCTTTTATCATTATTCCCGCGGGGTGAACGCACCTCCGGTATGGAATTAAAGCCGACCTCTTCCGATCATTTTGCGCTTTCAGAATCGGTCTTTTTATCGTCATTTTTATAGCTTTAAATTATTATTTCAGCTAAGTTGCTCTTCATGGATACAAAATGGTTTTTGGTAGATACATCTCATAAATTACTGCGCGCTGTTGATAATATCGAAAAATCCTCCGTCTTGAGTATCGATACGGAATACGATTCTTTCCGCTATTTTAAAGAAAAACTCTGCCTCATCCAAATTCACGCTAATGCAACGACCTATATTTTTGACCCTTTGAATAATCTTGATTTATCTTTTTTAGGTAAATATTTTGGCAACCGGCAAATTATGAAAGTCCTTCATGCCGCGGATAACGATATCCGTCTTCTCAAAAGAGATTATAAATTTGATTTCAAAAATATTTTTG
>JAFNGM010000133.1 GCA_017885225.1 Syntrophaceae bacterium
GTGCGCCCTGCCGGGCGCACCAAATGGAAAGGGGCGTTATGGAACGCCCCTTTTATACTATACTTATGTACCACTGATTCTCTTACGGCGCCGCTGGTGTGAACGTCGTTGTACCGTTAAGAGCTAGATAAATAGCCATGTTTGTTGCAGGGGTAAGACCCCACGCTGCAGCACCGGTTGAAGTTACGGTGAAATTATTAACATCAGTAAAAGTAGCCGTAGTGGTCACGTTCGCAGACGGTACATAACCGCCACATTCCAGAGATGGACATGCACCTGCTAAAGCTATCGGTCCTGCTGGTAAATTTGGGTTATCGGAAATCAGTGCGGCCAAAGCGGTATAAGCATTCTTGCAATCGCTATTTAACGTCGCAACCCAGCCTCTTTTTCTGTATGCCGCAAACTGCGGGATGGCGATTGCCGCCAGGATGCCGATGATGGCGATAACGATCATCAACTCGATCAACGTAAAACCTTTCTGTCCTCTTTTTTTGTACATTGCACTAATCATGATTTTTTCTCCTTTCAATGTGTCTCTATTATTATATTTTTTAGAACGATTACACTTCCGTTTTTTGTGTATTCACTAATCTCCGCTCCCACCTCCTTTATTTTCTCACCTTCTATTTAAAAGAAAAACCGTTTTACATGAATTTTCTCATTTGTCTTGCAACTACCGTACCACGTCAGCATACAGGGTAAATTTTACATGGAGAATCTTTTATTATTCCTTATATTATCAAATAGATAGATACTACATCCCTCCTCATTGGCGTTCCTGTCCTTTCTCCTTTTACCCACGTGAGACCGGCAATTTTCACCAAATGTCCGTCAATTTCACCTCTCATGCCAAAATAATGACATCTCTGCATATCCTTTGCAGATTCACTGGAGAACAGGTTTTCCCATTTTCAATCGTTTTTTCTTGTCTTGACACCCGCCTGTCATTTTCATTATAGTGTCATCCGCACCATGCCCACACGGCGAGACACTTTATCATTTTTGGTAAATATGGGAGGATACGTGTACGAAGTAACAATAACGCAATCGTTCTCCGCTGCTCACAGCCTTAAAGAAATCGGCGGCGCCTGTGAAAAACTGCACGGCCATAATTTTAATGTCGAGGTCTCCGTGTGTTCCCCCACACTAAACAATGCGGGCACAGTGATTGATTTCAAGATTGTAAAGGAATGGATCGACGAGATACTGAGAACGTTTGATCATAAATATCTGAACGAACTTAGTAATTTTCATGGCCAAAACCCATCCGCAGAAAACATTGCCAGATATATTCATGACAGGGCTTCAGAAAAAGCAAAAATCCATCATGTTGGCGTGGCATGTGTCACCGTATGGGAATCAGAGAATACGCGGGCTTCATACAGGGGTACTACTTCATGATCGACATTCAAAACCAGAAAGATACCAGGAATATAGATATACAGAAAGTCGGTGTGAAAGGGATCAAATACCCTATCGTCGTCCTGGACCGCGCCAACGGTACACAACATGTAAACGGCACGTTCAACATTTACGTCAATCTGCCCCATCACTTCAAGGGAACGCACATGAGCCGCTTTGTCGAAATCCTGAACGAATTCAGAGGGCAGATTAACATCAAAACCTTCCATAAGATCCTCCAGAAGATTAAGAGCAAACTGCATGCGGAATCGGCGCACATGGAAATTGAATTTCCCTACTTTATCGAGAAAACGGCTCCCGTTTCGGGGGCGAAAAGTCTCATGGAATACAGGTGCTCTTTCAGCGGACAACTTAATGGAAACAACACAGATTTTCTCGTTGGCGCAGTTGTGCCGGTAACCACGGTCTGTCCCTGTTCCAAAGAAATAAGCAGGATCGGCGCCCATAATCAAAGGAGCATGGTAACGGTGAAAGTCAGGTTCAGAAAATTTTTCTGGATCGAGGATCTTATCAGGCTGGTGGAAGACTCGTCGAGCGGTGAGGTGTATTCGCTCCTTAAGAGGGTTGATGAAAAATTTGTNNCAACAGCTGAACAGGGATGATAATTTCAGCTGGTACAGCGTGGAAGCCGAAAATTACGAAAGTATCCACAATCACAGTGCATACGCATATGTGGAGAAGGGTCGCGAGGGAGGATTATAGATTGGCTATGGAAGCAATGGACGAGCGGACATTCTTTAATTTATACCATCATGGATTCATCCGGGTGGCGGTGTGTGTACCGGAAGTAAAGGTAGCCGACACGCTGTTTAACACTGCCTCCGCGATTCCTCTGATGAAAGAGGCGACCGAACACAATGCGGTTTTCGCTCTTTTTCCCGAACTCGGCATTACCGCCTACTCAAACGAAGATCTTTTTCAGCAGGATGCCCTCCTACACAGTGTTCCTGATGCGCTCGCGAAGATTCTTGAAGCCACGAAGGATCTGAATATTATTTCTGTCATCGGTGCGCCTCTCAGGGTTGATTTTCGTCTCTTCAATTGCGGTATCGTCATGTACCGGGGCCGCATTCTCGGCATTGCAGTAAAGTCATATCTTCCTAATTACCGCGAATTCTACGAAAAACGCCAGTTCAGTCCGGCGGAAGACGCCCAGTCAGAGACAATCGACCTTTGCGGACAGGAAAATATCCCCTTCGGGGCGGATATCATCTTTGAAGTAAAAAATATTCACAATTTTAAATTTTTTATTGAAATATGTGAAGACGTGTGGGTACCCATTCCCCCCTCAAGTCACGCCGCCATGGCCGGAGCGACTGTCATAGGAAACCTCTCCGCGTCCAACATAACCGTGGGAAAATCGGAGTATCGGCATTCTCTAGCAGCGAGCCAGTCTGCGCGCTGTA
>JAFNGM010000134.1 GCA_017885225.1 Syntrophaceae bacterium
TTTCTGCCCACTCTAATGCTTCATTTTCCCGATTTTTATCTTTTGCCATTTCGGCGTAGTCAGATTCATAATTGGGACGAACAACGTGAGGACGAACTATTTCCTGTACAAATCTGCTGATTTTACGGGGTCCTATGACTTTATGGAGACCGTTATATACTTCTTCATCAATTGTTATGGTTAATTTCTTCTGCATGACACACCTCCTTTACACGTGTAATATACGTGTAGCTTAATGGCGTGTCAATAGAAATAACGACAATTTAAATGAAAAGCATGTTTCATTTCTATGGGGATAACGTTAAGATCAGCCAGCGCCGGGTTTCCCGGCGATTGACTGCATCACCTGGTTACGCAATAATTTCGTTCAGTCCTTCTATCACTTGAGTCAATTGTTCCGGAGATGCCTTGCCTATGACTTTTCCGATCCTCTCTACGGACAGTGTTCGGATTTGGCTGATCTTGATCCATGATTTCTTTGGTAAATCCCCGCCCTTCAGCTCAAGGGTCAGTGGGAACCCGGCTTTTTGTGGCTGACTTGTGATTGCCACGGCTATGACGGTACCTGAACGTTCATTAAATATATCGTGACTCAAGATCATTAAAGGACGCAAGCCTGCCTGCTCATGGCCTCGTGCAGGATTCAAATCTGCCCAGCGAATCTCGCCTCTCAGTATTCCGGCCATTGGCTCACATCCTCAGCTAACCCTTCTTCTGCCATAGCCCTTTCAAATGCCGGTTCGAGTTTGGCGCATTCCATCGATAGTCGGNNTCTTCGTCCAATGTAATCGCAATCTTTGCTTTACCCATATTCGCCTCCTGTCTTCTGGTATTACATTATATCATACCAATAGCGAGGTAAACAATTTTTTATTTCTATTCTGTTAGCGTAACGCCAGCATCAGCGGCGCGGCATCGCCGCGTCCGTCTGGATGCACTGGTTAGCCATTTGCTAAAAATCCTTTGTGAAACATGGCAGTGCCTTGAGGTATTTTTTTATCAAACGGCATGACAAGAAAGACTTCTTGTGGAATACCTTCATAAATTAAATCTGGAATATTTTTAAAGCCGAACCGTTTATAGTAGTTTGGGTCTCCTACTAGAGCACAGCCTTGGCCGCCCATATCTTTCAGTGAGGATAATCCTTTAAGTATAAGGGCTTTTCCAATGCCCTGTTTCTGATATTTTGGCAAGACAGATATAGGGCCAAGGCCATACCAATTAAGGCTTCCATCGGAAATTGCTATAGGCGAGAATGCTATATGGCCTACCACTTTTCCATCAACTTCTGCGACTATCGAAATGGTCAGCGCGTTGGCATTGCGTAATGCATTTATTATGAATTGTTCCGTATGATTACTAATTGCAAGATTCTGGAAGGCGGCAATGGTAATTTTCGATATCGCTTCAACATCTGAAATTGTTTCATTCCTTATGATCATTTTAAACTCCATATTCTCACAGGATATTTATTTGCTGGCTAACAATGTTTATATGTATCTGTATAAAAACCTAAACACCGCAAATTTGCGGTATAAAACCCCGAGAAAATACATTATTTTTTATGTCTAATCATTTAATATTTCAACATTATCAATCATTTTTTATTTTTCAGAAAGGGTATTATTAGGCTTATGGAAAGCGCTTACATTGACCAGTTCCTTTCAATCTATAGATATTAATCACGGTTCTCCCATGAATGCAATATGAGAAAAATATGTAGATTATACTGGGTAATAACCAGTATTTTATGTTTTTGATAGGAATTGCCTCGTAAACCAGTTCTCATTTACGAGCGATGCAGACAAACAACCTCTTCCTTATCTCGCACTTATGTTTGCAAACAATGTGTTATTATTTTTATCCAGGTTCCCTCAACAAAATATCCCTTCTTTCCATAAGTTTTTTTTGATATGGTAAATCTAATAATCAATAATCATTACTGTTTTCCATCTGTGCACCATACTCAGGAAATAAGGGGGACGGTTCTCTTAATTTCACAAGGGTAGATAGTGCAAATGAGGCGACGAAGAGTATAGAAGCAAAATAAAGAGAACCGTCCCCTTTAATTACTCACCGAGAGAAATAAATGAGACTAATTCTTGATACGGAAGTGATACAATGACAGCATCCTCGAGTTGCCCAACACCAACGCTTGCCACAGGGGCTATGCTTCATGGGTTTCGCATGCTCCGGGTAGAACAAATTCCGGAAATACGAATAACCGCATATGAAGCGGAACATGAAAAAACAGGCGCGAAGGTCCTCCATCTGCACTGTGATGACCGCGAAAATCTCTACTCAATCGGATTCCGCACACCGCCCGCGGATTCCACCGGTCTCCCACACATTCTCGAACACTCAGTCCTCGCCGGCTCGGAACGCTACCCGTTGAAGGACGTATTCAATGAACTGATCCGGGGGACGCTCCAGACCTTCATCAACGCCTTTACCTATCCCGACAAGACCATCTATCCAGTAGCAAGCCAGGTACGGAGCGATTACTTTAACCTGGCCAGGGTTTATACCGATCTGGTATTCAACCCCAGGCTCTTAAAAGAAACCTTCTCCCAGGAAGGTCACCACCTGGAATTTGTAAATCCGGAAGATACCTCAAGTGATCTTACTATCTCCGGAATCGTCTATAATGAAATGAAAGGGGCATATTCCTCTCCTGATGCCCTTATGTATAAAGTTATCCAGGAGAATCTTTACCCGGACACACCGTACGCATTTGATTCAGGAGGAAATCCGGAAGACATTCCACTCCTCACGTACGAGCAGTTCAAAGAATTTCATAGAACGTACTACTCACCGACCAACGCGCGCTTTTTCCTTTACGGTGACATCCCGACTGCGGCTCATCTCGAATTCTTGGGTGATATGCTGGCAGGCTTCGAGCGCGTGCACGTGGACTCAACTATTGAAAGCCAGATACGATGGCAGACACCGTTATCCATTACAGGCACCTTTCCAATCGGGGAAGAGGATAACCCCGAAAGGAAAACCGTTGTGAATGCCGCCTGGATGATGGAAGAAAACACCGATTATGAGACGGCCATTCTCCTTCAGATCACTTCAGGGATACTTGTGGGAAGCGCCGCCGGTCCTCTTCGCAAGGCCCTCATAGATTCCGGGTTTGGTGAAGATCTGTCTCCCATAACCGGAGTAGAGCGTGACTTGAAGCAGATCGCATTTGCCGTGGGATTGCGCGGCACGGAGCGGGATAAGGCGAGACAGATCGAACAATTGATCATGGATACGTTACAGAAACTCGTCCTGTCCGGCTTTGACCGAAACCTGATAGAGGGCACTCTCCATCAGGTCGAATTTCACGGCAAGGAAATTATCCGCAGCGCCTATCCGTATGGGATTATCCTCATGGGAAGGGTTTACCATACGTGGCTTTACGACGGCGATCCCCTTGAAGGTTTGAATTTTCCCCTCATCATTGAAGATATCCGGAAGAAGTGGGGGGCAAATCCTCGGCTTTTTCAGGAAATCGTACAGAAATGGTTTCTGGATAATCCCCACCGTCTGCTCTCCGTTATGGAACCAAGCAAGACGTACCAGTCAGACCGGGAGGATAAATTCAGGAAAAAGATGAGCCGTCTCAAGGCATCACTCTCCAGCGAGGAACTGGATGCCGTTCGACAAAATGCTTCTGCACTGAAAAAATTCCAGGTCGAGCCGGATATGCCCGGGGCTGCGGCAAGACTGCCGAAACTCAGCACGAGCGATATCTCCCGTGCAATAGAAACAATTCCGACGGAAAAGGCATTAATCGAAAATGTCCCTGCCATGATGCATGACATATTCACCAACGGCATTGCGTACCTCGATCTGGCATTTGACGTATCCGATGTACCGGAAGAACTTCAGCCATACCTCCCGCTCCTCGGAAAGCTGATCACCAACATGGGGGCGGCAGGTTTAGACTACGAAGAAATGGCGAAGCGCGTTGTCCTGAAAACAGGAGGAATCAGCTATCACCTGTCGGCAGGCATTGCCATGGACGACAGGAGAAACTGGCAGAAGATGATCTTTCGCATTAAATCCCTTTATCGAAATACTCGGGACGCCATCAACATCATTGCAGATATTTTGACTTCGGGAGACATGTCGAATGAAATGAGGATGCGTGAACTTATCGCAGAAAGGAAAAATAACCTCCACGCGTCCATTATTCCCTCCGGTCACGCTTTCGCGCGGAGGTCTGCCGGTGCGGCCCTCTCGGTTCCGGCGTACAGGGACGAACTTTGGCACGGCAGGACTCAACTTAAGTTTGTCAACCGCATCGCCGATCAATTTAAAGAAATAAAAAGCGACCTTCTGGACAAGCTCACCTTATTGCAGAATACAATGTTCAGGAAAGATAGGCTCTGCATTAATGTAACGGCAGATTCAGAAGGAATCTCTCTTTTATCCGAAAGCATCGCTGATTTGGTGCGACGTTTATCCGGCAATGGCGGCATAGGAAAGCCAAGCGCTCCCCCGTTATCCCCCATCAATACGGGATTTTCCATACCCGCCCAGGTCTCATATGTCGCCAAGGTGCTTTCCGCCCCGGCATACGCCGACCCGCTTGCCGCTTCTCTTACCATGCTTGGCAGGCAATTATCGAGCGGGTACCTCTACAAGCACATCAGGATTCAGGGCGGGGCCTACGGGGGCATGTCACAATATGATCCAATGAGCGGCACCTTTGCCTTGCTCTCTTACAGGGATCCCCATATTGTGAACACCTTGAATGTATATCGCGAGGCAGTGGATTTCATATCGAGGAACAAAATTTCCGGGGAGGAACTGGAAAAAACCATCATAGGAACCATAGGGGCTCTGGATAAACCCATGGATCCGGCAAGCCGCGGATACATCGCCCTGATTCGCGACTTTACCGGCCTTACTGACGAAGACCGCCTGAAATTCAGGAACAGTATCCTGGATATGACGCCGGAGCTGCTGCTGGAAGCAGCTTCCCGTTATTTCTCCTCTGCGTCGGATTCCGCCGTAGTTTCTGTATATTCCTCATACGAAAATCTGCAGAAAGCCAACGAAGTTTTAACGCAGAAGCTTACCGTAGAAACGCTGACTTGATATACGTTCCCCGTGACAACCCAATGTGCGGTCATTTTGAGTCGTAGACCTAAAGTGGCGCTCGTGACCGCGGAGAAGGCTAAGCCAATATTACAAAAAAAGAAGTTTCCTTTTATGTTTTAGCACTTGCATATCACATAGTTATCAGGAGCATACTGAATTATATTGGGTTTATGAGGTTATTTTAGGTTCTGTTAGTTACATTTTTAGTTACACTGAAAGCCTTCCAAACCAGGATTAAGTCAACTTGAAATCTCTCACGAAATACACACGCTGAGTCGGTAAAAAATCACTCAGAATCGATCATCTTACACAAGACGATACAAAATATTAGAATTAATGTTTAGCAGCGAACCGCTCAGTCTCAATTTTTCTTAAAGTCGCACGGATATCTTGAGGGGGAGGTTCCATTTTTGGCCTTTCCACTAATGCAATAGCTTCCTCAGGACAAGTATTGACGCACAGTCCGCAGCCGACACATTTCTCACTTATTACCTCGAAGCGACCATCCCCTTCCTTGATGGCATCTACCTGGCATCGATCGATACAAAGACCACAATTCATGCAAAGATCGGGGTCAATCTTGGCATGAAAATAGGATACCATTACATACTTCGAACGGGAGACGAACTTAACCGCTTTCAGGGTGGGACAGCAGCATGGACAGCAGCAGCAAATCCCCGCCAACTCCTGCGCATTCATGGGAGACAGCACCAGACCAGATTCCTCCGCCAAGTTCAAAACATTCATGGCCTCATCTGCAGTAATCTTCCTCGCCCATTGGTTATCAATATAGAACCTGCCAAATTCCCCAAACACCAGACAAGTCTCTTTCGGACGTTTGCACTCATTACCCAGCAGTTTCTGCTCATTACGACAAATGCATTCCGCTAACCCAATAAGCTCCTGCTGCCGGACCAGCTCTCTGACTTGATTGTACGGTGCGACACTTTGAAGGCTGTTTACTGCCGACTCAACCGGGATAACGCGCAGTTGTTTCGTCTTAAAAGAAGACACGTAGAGGCCAAAATAGGGCAAGTATTCCTCAAGCAGTTGGCAGAATTCCTTGTCCAGGCTTTTCAATTGGAATTCATAAATACCGATAATAAACTGCCACGCCTGATAACGCGTTTGACCTTCATCCCGGACCCTGTATATAAGTCCTTTACGAACCATTCCCTCGAGCTTCGCGGCGAGCTCATTCTCTTCCATTCCGATACGTGCCGCAATCACGGTAACTTCTTCTGGTTCGTTCTTGAGTCTCATAGTCAATTCAGCTTCTTCCGGCGTGAAGAGCTTTTTCAGGATCTTTATTTCAACCCCTGTAGGTGTCGTCGGAAAGCCTGTCTGAAATGTGTCCAAAAATCCTCTTAGTCTTTCATACACATCGTTGCTCATTCTTTTCCTCGTTTCTATAAGGGTAGGTTAGAATTAGGTGTTGTATTTATTCTACCTCAATTTCTTTAATAAACAATTCATTTCCTGAAAAGACCGCGACATTTTTTGACCGGCACTTGGGGCAAGCAAACCCAGTTTCCGGGATGAAAAAGGTCGCGCCGCAGAAACGGCACCTAAACGCCAAGGGTATCCGCTCTATTATCAGCTTTATCCTATCCGAAGGGAATTCCTTAGTGATGAGTTCGAAGCAGAAGGTTAGGCGTTCGGGGAGCATAGGCGTGGCTTCTCCAACTACCACACGAACTGTTCTCAGTTTTATGGCTCCCTGGTATGCCATCTCCCGCTGGACGATATCCAGGATATCTTGAGCCAAGGCCATTTCACGAGGATGAATCATGGACATTGCGTCCTTCCTTCATAGCCCTTTAGCGGAACCTCGTTATTTAGGGATGCATTTCAGTATGATGCACTTATTATGAAAGTGTTGCCAGTTCTCTCTCATATTTTTCGACCCAGCCTTCTGCACCGCATTCCCTGAAGAGGTCGATGGCCTTCATCAGTTGCTCCTTGGCTTCTTGAATGTCACCCTTCTTCTTGAACCAGTCGGCATAGAGGGCGTGGTCTTTTGCCAGTTGCCAAGGTACGGCATGCATTGTGTCAAAGTCAATGGATTGCCGGATCCATGTTTCTGCTTCCTGCATATGGTGATCATCAATGTGTAGAAAGATTTCCCCAATGCAACGTGATGCAAAGGATTTACTCATCGCAAGTCTATTCTTTTCATTCGCTTTAATCAATTCATCCAGCTTATGGATATCAATGTCAGGTTCACCATTTAAAATCCTATTGTTTTTCACCCATAGTTTCTGACAATTGAGCCAGGAAGGGAAGAATCTTGCATCTTCCAAGATTGAAACAAATTGCTGATGATACTTTTTCGCCTTGTCGTAATTTCCCATGTCATGATATGTCCATCCTAAATATCCAGCTGCATAGGCTCCCCAACTAGATATCGCTGCTTTCTCATAATATATCAGTGCCTCCAGGAGATACTTCTCCGCATCATCTAAGTAGCCTTTATAATAACAAGACACTCCATAATGAGTATATGAAGACTGCTTTGCCAGTATATCTCCGCTCTCTGTTGCTGCCTGCAATGCCTCTGTGCTTACCTGTAATGCCGGATCGGTCTTGCCCTCAAGATAATAATTCATCGCAATAGCACTCTTTGAAAAGGATATTCCTATAAGGTTATTTGCCATAAGACTCAAATCAAGCGACTTTTTTAAACACTCCAGGCTCTCTTTAAATTGGTAATCGAAACACATGGCGCAACCCAGCTGGTAGTTACCAATCCACAGAGCAAGAAAATCTCCTACCTTTGTGGATATGTCGAAAACATTCTTTAAATAGGCGACTCCTTTGGAGAAATCTTCCTCTACCATAATGTTGTGGAGGCCTATGGCCGTGTATATGCCGGGCAGCCTTTTCTCATAATTAAGATTCACTGCTAAATCGACAATGGGCTCAACTGCTTCTTTTGCTTCTATGGTATAGTTCAAACTAAGATAATATGCAGAAAGCACTACCCTGGTATCAATGATCTTCTTTTGGATATGTTCCGTCTGAGGCAGTTTTTCCAAACAGGCAATGCTCTGTTTCGCATACTCAATGGCATCCCTGTATGACCCCGCTTTATGGTATTTTTTGGCTTCCAGCCTCGCATACTCCGCACCTTTCTCGTAATTCTCACTGGCGGTGCAATGGCCAGAGAGAACTCCATAATGATAGCAGATATCGTCTTTGTAGATTTCTTCTATGGTTGTGGCGATCTTTTCGTGGAGCTGCTTTTTCTTTTTCGTCAGGATGGACTCGTAGGCGACCTCTCTCGTGAGGGCGTGCTTGAATATGTATGTGGATTGAGGGTAGATGCCTCTTTCATAGAGAAGTTCGGAATCCTTCAGGGTGGAGAGGTGAGAGAGGAGTTCCTGTTCAGGAAGGTCAGTCACTTTCTTCAGTAGCTCGTGACTGAACTCTCTCTCAATGACGGAGCCTGTTTTCAGAACTTCTCGTGCCCCCTCGGGAAGTTTATCAATCCGGGCCATGATCACCTCCTGGATGGTGGAGGGGATGGAAACGGACTTGATGTCCTGGATGAGCGTGACTGCTCCGTTCCTGCACTCGATGATCTTTAAGTCCTTCAGGGATTTGATAAATTCCTCAATGAAGAAAGGAATCCCCTCTGCCTTCTGTAGAATCAAGTCTTCTAAATTTCGATCTATGTCTCTGGTGGCAAGAACATGCTCGATCATGGCGAGGCATTCACGGTTGGAAAGCCTGTTCAATGTTACCTGGCTATGATAGGAGCGGCTTCCCCAGGTATGAATGAACTCTGGCCGGTAGGTGAAGATGAGGAATACCCTGGCTCCCGGTATGCTCTCCAAAAGTTCCTTTAAAGCATCTTCAGAGCTCCGGTCCATCCAGTGGAGGTCCTCGATGGCCATGATGACATGTCTCAGCTCCGCACCCTTGAGCGTGATCCGTTTCAATGCTTCCAGGGTTCTGTCTTTCCTCGCCTCGGGGCTCATTTGAATCTTTTCTATGCCACTGTCTTTGACGGAGAGGAGTTCTAATATGTACGGTAGTGTGGTTCCTTCATCAATGTTCAGTGCCTTGAGAAACCTCGTGACCTTTTGATGGACATCCTCATCGGTATCCGTATCCTGGATATCAAAGTTAGCTCGAAGGACATCCACGATAGGATGGTAGGCAATGTTCCTGCTGTAGGAGAGGCATCGACCTTCAAGGAAAGTAACATCCTCATTCGTGACAGCTTTTCGGAATTCATAGAGAAGCCTCGACTTTCCAATCCCTGCCTCGGAGATGATGGAGATGGCCTGGCCTCTGCCTTCCTTCGAGCGTTCATAACCGTCAAGAAGAAGTTCAAGCTCCCGCTGTCTCCCTACAAATGGAGTGAGTCCTCTCTCAGCACTCACATCAAATCTCGTTCTACGAGTGCTCGGGGCGATGACTTGGTAGACTTTAAGAGATTTCTCCTTGCCCTTGATTTCTTTCTCTCCTAACGCCTCAAACCGGAAGTATCCTTCCGTGAGGGTGAAGGTATCCTCCGTCACATAGGTGGTGCCGGGCTCCGCCAACTGTTCCATCCGTGCAGCCAGGTTCACCGTATCCCCTACAGCCTTGAACTCAACACGGAGGTCATTCCCCAATGTTCCCACCACAACGGGGCCTGTATGGATGCCGATTCGCATCTGGATGGGGGGGAGATCGCCTTTCTCCCGTTTGACTTTCTCATTGAAGCGGGTCATCTCCCGGTGAATGGACATGGCAGATCTCAATGCCCTCTGGGGTGCATCTTCTAATGCAATGGGAGCACCAAACAGAGCCATTACCCCGTCTCCTGTCATTTCATTCACCGTTCCCTCGTAGGCGTGTACTCGGTGAATGAGGATCTCATACACCTCATCCATCATGGCATACATGGCTTCGGGGCCAAGTTTCTCTGAGAGGGGGGTAAAGCCCTTCATGTCGCAGAAC
>JAFNGM010000135.1:0-2544 GCA_017885225.1 Syntrophaceae bacterium
TTCCAGCCTGCCGAAGAAAACGAGGGGGGAGGGGGAAGGATGGTCCGGGAAGGGCTCTTCGAGAAGTTTCCTGTGCAGTCAGTGTTCGCTCTCCACAATTTTCCTGTGATGCAGGAGGGGACCTTCGCTATTTGCAAAGGTCCCATGATGGCGGCGTACGATGTCTTTACCATAGATATCATCGGCAAGGGCGGACATGCCGCCACGCCCCAGAACGTAAAGGACCCCATCCTTGCTTCAGCGCATTTGGTAAACCTTCTCCAGAGCATTGTGAGCCGCGATGTCAATCCTATGCACGCGGCGGTAGTTAGTGTCACGGAGATCCACGGCGGTACTTCATATAATATTATCCCCGATGTAGTAAAGCTTAGAGGAACGACACGCCATTTCCTTTCCTCCGTACAGGACAGGGTGGAGTCGCGTATGCGGGAAATATGCGCCGGCCTTTCTGCTTCCTTTGGCGTAGCGGTGAACATCGTGTATGAGCGGCGTTACCCCGCGCTGGTCAATACAGATAAAGAAACGGAGGAGGCGATCCAGGCGGCAATTTCCGTATCGGGAAAAGATAAAGTATTTGACGATATTACCCCGGTCATGACGTCGGAAGATTTTGCCTTCTTGCTGAAAGAAAAACCGGGAGCCTATATGGGGATCGGTGGCGGGAAGCCAAGAGAAAATGGCTTGCTGCACCAGGCCCGCTATGATTTTAACGACCGTATACTGTCCATTGGCGCAAGCTATTGGGCGACACTTGCGGAGACGCTGCTTCCGAAGTGATAATGCTAAGACACAGTTGAAAAAAATCACGTGCCCGCAATGCTAAATTTTCTCTCATCCTCTCTTTATTAAGAATCCACGAAAAGCAGTACACCAGTTTTTAATTCATCATCGTACATTTCCATGATGTCATATCTTTCGTGTATTACCACGCTGCACGTCACCATTGTCTTTTCATGAAGATGATTCCTTGGAGAAAAAAATGACAATATGTTGTATCAATGCTTGACTTTAACCACTATATATTGTATTAGTCACGAGAAATCTTCATAATGTGATCCAATCTGTTCCATATAGTGTTGTATAGGAAAGTTATATCATTATCCAGGTGAATAGGGTGCACGCACGGTAATTTCTGAATCTGAAAAAGAGGAGGCTATTGGATAGAAGAAGCTTTCTTGTAAAAGGGGCCTCTCTGCTGGGAGGTTATCTTTTCGGTCTCAGCGGTTTCTCGCACGTCTACGCATTCGAGAAACTCTCCCCCTCCTATTCCCTGAACCCGTCCATCGCGTTGATTATCGATGATATTGGACTCAGTGAATTCCAGGCCAGGCAGTTTTTGCAATTGAACATTCCCCTGTCCTTTGCAATTCTGCCCAGGATGAAATATTCCACAATCCTGGCACGAGAAATTAGTGACTGCGGTCACGAGATCATGCTTCACCAGCCAATGGAGCCTGGTGATCCAAGGGTTGACCCTGGGCCGGGAGCCATTTATGTGGGAGATAATCCGGATAAGATAAACAGAATCATTGAAGAGAATATTGCCGATCTCCCCCTTGCGACGGGAATCAACAACCACATGGGATCACGGTTCACGGAGTCGCGGGAAAAGATGACGGAAACCCTCAGGGTCATTAAAGACAGCGGGCTTTTTTTCGTGGACAGCCGAACTTCACAGCATTCAAAAGCATACAAGGTTGCCAGGACGCTCCGTATGCCCGCGGCGTACCGGCACATTTTTCTGGATAATAGTCTCTCCGAATCGGCCATCCTGTTACAATTACGCAAATTGAAGCAATGTGCGCTGCACTATGGAACCGCCATCGGTATTGGTCATCCTTTCCCCCAAACCGCACACGCCATCAAGTTCTTCATGGAGAAACTTAACTCTCCGAAAGTTTCATTTGTCCATGTTTCCAAGGTGCTGAACAGCTGAGTAAATCCCTTGAAAATGCCACAGAATACTACTATAAAAATTTGTTCATTTCAACAGTTCACCCTTGACTGCCAGACCAATCTTCTCAAGGATGTAGGGTTTCCTGACGTAGGTTCCTGCCCCTATTTCCTGGGCTTTTTTTACCCTCTCTGTTTCGGAAAACCCGCTGACAATAATAGCCTTTTGCTTCGGGTTGATTTCAAGAACCCGCCGGTATGTCTCCAGGCCATCGATTCCGGGGTCCATGATCATGTCCAGAACCATGAGATCAACCTTGTTGGTTCTGATATATGAAACGGCCTCTTCACCACTGGACACGGCAGCCGCATGATACCCAATTCTGTTCAACATGGCCACCGCAAGCTCCCTTTGCTCTTTGATGTCATCAACCACCAGAATCGATTCACCCCTGCCCATATACTGATCGGGAGATATTTCTTGCTCATCACCGGCTAATTCTTCTCTCGTTGCCGGGAAGTAAATCGTGAATATGCTCCCATTCCCATCCTCACTTTGCACATCAATGTATCCGTCGTGGTCCTTCACTGTCCCCCAGACAACGGTTAATCCAAGCCCGGTCCCACTCCTGCCCATAACCTTCTTTGTAT
>JAFNGM010000135.1:2722-2938 GCA_017885225.1 Syntrophaceae bacterium
CCTTCTCAACGTCAGTCTCAATGGTCACATATGGATGATATGCCTTTAACCTCTCAAACACCGGACTCTTAATATAGTCCGAGATTACCGCGTTCAGATTGACAACCTCGGAGACTGCAACACCTCTTCTGGCCAGGGTCAGCAGATCCCCCACAATCGCGGCAGCCCTCTGTCCCCCGTTCATAATGTTCACGAGACTGGGTCTTATCGGGTCTG
>JAFNGM010000136.1 GCA_017885225.1 Syntrophaceae bacterium
AACTTCTCGCACTGGTGCGATCTCTGAAAGCCCAAATCCGGAGCGATAGTGATGTGGGTAAAATTCCATCGTATTTAAGCATGAAGGGAGACATGCCTCAGGAAAACAGGCCGTTGCAGAACAAACGTTCTGTTGAATTTCATAGAGAAACCCGGACAGCGATAACCTTGGAAGACGTGAAACAGGAGCTTGGAGATTGTCAGCGATGTTCCCTCGGCAGGCTCAGGACAAACCTGGTGTTCGGTGAAGGTAATCCGAAATCAGGACTTGTGTTTGTCGGCGAAGCGCCTGGCGGAGATGAAGATGTGCAGGGGAGACCGTTTGTTGGACGCGCCGGACAGCTTTTGACCAGAATTATCGAAGCGATGGGTTTGAAAAGAAAAGATGTATACATATGCAATATCCTGAAGTGTCGTCCTCCGGGAAACCGTAATCCAAAACCAGAGGAAATAAACGCATGCGAGCCCTTTTTGATAAAACAGCTTAAAGTGATAAAGCCCCAGGTAATCTGTGCCCTCGGAACGTTCGCCTCCCACACCCTGCTCAAGACGGATGTTCCCATAACCGTTCTTCGCGGGAAATTTCACGCATATCATGGGATACAACTGATGCCGACGTATCATCCGGCCTATCTTCTCAGAAATCCGGGAGCAAAAAAACAGGTATGGGAGGATGTTCAGAAAATAATGAGATTCTTGTCACCACAAAAATTGTGAGGGGTAATTCATGGTAAGAAATACAATCAGACTGCAGGTATTTATGTCAGCACTCATACTCATCGTGACGTTCTCAAGTCATATTCAAGGCGCTGAAAAGAAGCCTGTATTTGATGTAATAACCGTAAGCGCTACAATAACTCCCCCGGTAGCCGAATATATTGTTCAAAATATAGATGCTTCGGCAAAAGCGAATTCCGATGGTCTTATTATCCTCCTCGATACGCCGGGAGGTTTGGATCTGGCCATGAGGGATATTGCGAAGGGGATCTTGAATTCTTCCGTGCCTGTTGTTGTGTACGTGCATCCGTCCGGGGCGCGGGCCGCTTCAGCGGGCGTAATAATTACTGTCGCTGCGCATATTGCCGCGATGACTCCCGGCACAAATATCGGCGCCGCCCATCCCGTAGGGCTCGGGGTAGGAGGGACGGACAAGATCATGATGAAAAAGGTGGAAAATGATGCGGTAGCCTATGTCCGGGGTATAGCGGATAAGAGGGGGAGAAATGCAGACTGGGTGGAAAAAGCCGTCCGAAAGAGCGAATCCATAACTGCGGAAGAAGCCCTTAAACTTAAGGTAATAGATTTTGTGGCGGCAGATCTGAAAACTTTGCTGGAACAAATTGACGGGAAAGAAGTGATTCTGTTGACTGGTAAAAAAGTCGTAAGAACAAAAGATGTCATCATCAATGAGAAAAAAATGGATACACGGCAGAGGATACTCGCCGCCATCAGTGATCCCAACATCGCATACATTTTGTTTCTCCTCGGGCTTGCGGGACTCTATTTTGAGTTTGCCCATCCCGGCGTCATTCTTCCCGGCGTGGTCGGTGGTATTTCACTGATCCTGGCGTTTTTTGCGTTGCAGACCTTGCCGGTCAATTATGCGGGGGTTCTCCTCATCCTGTTTGGCATTATTCTTTTTATTGCAGAAATAAAGGTTATCAGCCATGGGTTATTAACGGTAGGTGGGATTATTTCTCTGATATTGGGGTCCCTGCTGCTTTTTGATTCCCCGGATCCTGCCCTCAGGGTATCATGGAGCGTCATGATCCCAACATTAACGATAATATGCCTGTTTTTTGCCGGGATTATTGCCCTTGTCCTGAAGGCCCAGATGAGAAAACGGCGCACGGGAAAGGATGGAATGGTAGGTGAGGAGGGAAAAGCGATAACCGATGTGTATGAAACGGGCAAGGTCTTTATAAAAGGAGAGTACTGGAATGCCTCAAGTGACAAACCAGTGGAAAAGGGCAGGAGGGTAAGGATCTCAAAAGTTGAAGGTCTCATAATCAAAATTGAAGAAATAAAAGATAAATAGGGAGGGTGAGTATGTTTGCTTCTATTCCATTAATTGTATTAGTAGTCCTGGTTGTTATGTTTTTGGCGTCAGCCATAAGAATACTCAACGAGTATGAACGAGGCGTAATTTTTCGGCTGGGGAGAGTTATCGCCGTGAAAGGTCCTGGTCTTATCATTCTGATACCTGTCGTTGACAGGATGATCAAGGTGGATATGAGGACCATTACCATGGATGTTCCTCCACAGGACGTTATTACCCGTGACAATGTATCAATTAAGGTCAATGCCGTCGTATATTTCCGTGTCATGGATGCGAACTCGGCTGTAATCGAGGTGGAGAATTATCTCTATGCGACTTCACAGCTTGCCCAGACAACATTGAGGAGTGTCTGCGGCCANNTTTGAACTTGATGAAATTTTGTCAGAAAGGGAAAAGATCAATTTAACTCTGCAGGAAATATTGGATCGCAGCACCGATCCGTGGGGAATCAAGGTCTCACTCGTTGAAGTCAAACATATCGACCTGCCGGAGGAGATGAAACGGGCAATTGCCAAACAAGCCGAAGCAGAGAGAGAACGTCGAGCAAAGGTCATCAATGCCGAAGGCGAGTTCCAGGCCGCCCAGAAGCTGATCGAAGCCGCCGCCCTTATGGAAACGCAGCCCATGTCCCTTCAGCTCAGATACCTGCAGACGTTGAATCAGATTGCGTCTGAGAATAATTCGACAACTCTCTTTCCCATTCCCATTGATCTGATAAAGCCCTTTTTAAGTCTCGCGGAGAAGCAAAAATGATTTCCCGTATATAAAGGTGAGCATAAAGTGGATGAAAATATGGAAAAAAAGAATCGCAGGACCCTGGTGTTATGCGATTTCGATGGGACCATTTGCACGGTTGATATGGGAAATGAAATCCTGAACCGCTTTACCGGTGAGGGGTGGAAAGAAATTGATCGTGCATACTGTGCGGGTGAGATGGGCTCGCGGGATGCGTATTCGCGGGTAGTTTCGCTATTGAAGGGTACCAAATCGCAGATGCTTGAATTCGTGAGGGCTTCGGAAAAACTGGATCCCCATTTTCCTGAGTTTTACGCGTTTTGCAGGGAGAAAAAAATGGATGTGAAGATCGTATCCGATGGCCTTGACTTCTATATCGATGCGATTCTGAGAAGATATAATCTCCAGGACATAGAGTATTTTTCCAATGAGCTCGTATTTCGGAATGGTGATGCACATTCCATTCTCTTTCCTCGCATGAATATTCAATGTGAGAAATGCGGTACGTGTAAAAGTGGTGTTCTCAAGGAGTATCGCCAATCGTATGACCGCGTCATCTACATAGGAAATGGCTATTCAGACGTCTGTCCCGCAAAAGACGCAGATATCGTATTTGCCAAAGATATCCTTTATGAAACATGCGGACAGAACGGCATTGCATGTGTATTATATGAAAATTTTTACGACATTCGTGCTTTTTTACAGAATTCGGACTCGATCTGAAATATCATACAGAGGTCGCACACACTTTAATTATTTGAGCATTGCAAGGAGATGGGCAGAGACTTCTTTGACACCGGGAAGAGTATCTAACTGGACAACCTTCACCCTCTCCTTGAAGTAAATAACGGCAGCCAGGGTGCCCGTTTTTGTATCAAAGTAGATGCCATGTCTTTTATCGATGGCTGCCTCATCCTGATCATCGGCGCGGGTTAATAATCCTTCATGGCCGCATACCCTGCAAAATAGCTTGCCTTCTTTCTCTACAGGAAGATTTGCCTTCACGTAGATATTGTTAGGGTGGTTGTTGTCGGTGGGGCATAATCGCCTTCCCATGATTCTCTTCTTGGCCATTTCCCTGTCTAAGATGAGTTCAATAACGTAGTCCAGCTGTATCTGCTCCTTCTGAAGGGCGCTCCAGAAGGCTTCAGCCTGTGTGATATTGCGGGGGAAACCGTCTAAAAGCCAACCGTTTTTGCAGTCCCTTTCCTTGAGCCGGCTAAGGATCATGGGAATGGTGATGTTATCGGGAACTAATTCTCCCTTATTAATGAAAGCTTGTGCCTCCTTTCCCAAAGCAGTTCCCTGTGAGATGTTCTGCCTGAAAATAACTCCGGTTTCTATCTGAGGTATGCCAAATCTCTCGCTCACAATCGCTCCAAACGTTCCCTTACCGCTGCCATTTGGTCCAAACATAATAATATTCATCGCAATCACTCTTTCTTAAATTTATTTATGTTTCGCAAACTCAGATTTTTTTATTGGATCGAAAAGAACATACGTCCATGAATCCAAGGTTAGTTTTTCAAAGTTTTATTTTAGGATGGCTGCTTATAATAGATTAGGATGTTTTTTACAATTAAAATGTTTCTGACCTGTGCTCAGCAGTGGCAAACTGCCACATGTGATCAACGAGAACCTCAAGTACCGCAGGATGTTGCCGCGCAACTTGAACAGCCCGCCGATGATGTAGTGCCGATCTTGCCGCCAAATTTCGTCAAAAGCCTCTCTGCCTTTTTTGATTTGCATGCAGGGCAGGATACGGTAAGGCTTTCATTGCTTGATCTGAATAAAATTTCAAAAATAGTGCNNGTAAAGATTAGACACTGGCCGTTTAAATGTCAAGGATATTCAGACAGTGTAGGGAGTTGCGAAAACTGACGGAATGCATCGCCTTCTATACGGAGCTTCATGTATGTTGCTATGTTGACGCGACGCACGTGCTGTGCTAATGACCAATGCGATATCTCTAATGAATTCATGATGAGGAGTTTCTTATGGCCGTGAATAAAAAGGTTCGTACATTTATTTCTCAGTCTTCCTGGATCAGAAAGATGTTCGAGGAGGGCAACCGTATGAGAAAGCAATACGGAGGGCCGAACATATTTGATTTCAGCATCGGTAATCCGAATGTTGAACCGCCGCCTGAGTTTAAGAAAGCGCTGCAACAAGTTGTGTCTGATGACAGTGCAGGCGTTCACGGATATATGCCGAATGCCGGATTCTTCGAAACCAGAGAGTCTGTTGCCGCGCTTCTCAGTGAGACATACGGTGTTCCGCTCGGTCCGGATAATGTTATTATGACATGCGGAGCTGCAGGGGCGCTGAACGTCATATGCAAAGTTCTTCTTGAACCGGGTGATGAAGTCCTTATCCCGACTCCCTGTTTTATGGAATACCGGTTTTATGCCGATAATGCAAACGGTACGGCAATCTTCGTGAAAACATGCGGCGATTTCTCCCTTGATTTATCTGCCATGGGGCATGCAATTTCGGAAAGAACCAAGATTGTTCTCATCAATTCACCCAATAATCCCACAGGGAAGGTCTATGACGAAGCGTCGATACAAGGTCTGTCCGAAATCCTTGAAATAAAGAGCAGGACTTACGGCAGGGAGATATATCTTGTTTCGGATGAACCATACAGAGATGTTGTCTATGACGGGATAAATGTTCCAAGTATATTTAGATACTATAAAAACAGCATTATTGCCTCTTCCTATTCAAAGAGTCTTTCCCTCGCGGGAGAGCGCATCGGTTATCTCGCGGTGAATCCCGCGCTCTCCGATATCGATGAGGTTATTGGCGGTCTTGTATTTTATAACAGAACTCTCGGGTTCGTCAATGCCCCTGCCTTGATGCAGAGGGTTATTGCAAAGATACAGGGTGTGACAGTAAATGTGGAGGCGTACGCAAGAAAGAGAAAACTCCTCTGCGACGGCCTTGCCTCCATCGGTTACAAGTTTTTCAGGCCCGATGGGACATTTTATCTCTTTCCGAAATCGCCAATAGACGATGATATTGAATTTGTCCACGCCCTCCAGAAGAGGAGGATTCTCACTGTTCCCGGCAGCGGCTTCGGGTGGCCCGGCCATTTCCGGATCGCTTTTTGCGTGGATGACGCGACCATTGTGAATTCAATGAAAGGCTTTGAAGAGGCCTTTCGCGAAGGATACTGAACCCGCAGGGATGTATTTCAGTATGTGATGCGAAAATCTCGGAATTCTCCCGTATAGGGCTCCTCGGCAGCATCAACATGTTTAACGACGGCATGGGGAGTTCCTTTTTTGCACCATTCCAGCATCGCCTGAACATCCTTGTCTTTCCCTTCAAAGACAGTTTCAACCCTCCCGTCATAAAGGTTTCTGACCCAACCGGTAAGACTCAGTGTCATGGCAGTCTCCCGTGTGTATGCCCGGAAGAATACACCCTGTACCCTGCCGGATACTATAACGTGCATCCTTTTCATCGTTTTATTTCCAGCCGATTAATGTGAGAAACTCATCTTCATTGATGATTGTAACCCCAGATTTCTTCGCCTTCTCAAGCTTTGAGCCGGGTGATTCGCCGGCAACCACATAATCCGTTGTTTTTGTCACTGATTCCGTCGCAGAAGCGCCAAGGGATTCGATAAGCTCTTTTGCTTCATTTCTCCTCAGGGTTGTAAGTGTTCCTGTGAAAACAAATGTTTTTCCTGCGAGCGGCTCGTCTTTGAGGGAAACCCTCTCTACCGGTTTAACGCCAGCTCTCCTGAATTTCTCGATCACCTCTCTATTGGAAGGCTCCCTGAAAAATTTCGTAATACTGCCGGCAACCACCGGTCCGACATCCCGAATGACCAGGAGTGCGTCTCTGGTGGCATGCAGGAGCGTGTCCACTCTCATGAACGTTTCGGCAAGAACTCGTGACGTATGCTCACCTACATGCCTGATCCCAAGGGCGTAGATGAATTTCTCGAGAGGCGGCGATTTTGACTTTTCTATGGCGGTTGCGAGGTTGAAAGCAGATTTTTCTCCCATTCTGTCAAGGGTGAGTAGCNNGGGTCTTTGATCATGGCAGCATCCACCAAGTTGGAGACCAGTTTATCGCCGAGCCCCTCAATATCCATGCCGCCTCGCGATGCGAAGTGAGCAATATGTTCTTTAATCTGGGCAGGGCAGGCGATGCCGAAGCAACGGTGGGCTGCTTCGCCATCGAGGCGCACCACCTCGTTGCCGCATTCGGGACAGGCTTGGGGCATAACAAATTTTTTTTCTGTGCCCGTTCTTTTTGATTCGATAACTTTTACAACCTCTGGAATCACATCTCCTGCCCGCTGGATGATTACCGTGTCGCCAATACGGACATCCTTTTTGTCAATCTCATCCATGTTATGGAGTGTTGCACGGCTCACAGTGACGCCGCCAACCTGGACAGGTTTTAAAATGGCGACCGGCGTCAACACACCGGTTCGTCCCACTTGGACTATGATGTTTACAATAACTGTCGTTTCCTGAGTTGCGGCGAACTTACATGCAATTGCCCATCGGGGACTTCTCGAAACAGCTCCCAGACGCTCCTGGATATCGAGATCATCTACTTTGATCACTATGCCGTCAATTTCGTAGGGCAGTTTCCCTCTCATATCATTGATGTGATGATAGTACTGGATGCATTCGTTGATGCTGGAAACCTGTGCAATGTGTGGGTTGACTTGAAATCCCCATCGGGAAAGGGATTGCAGAACATCCCAATGACTCTTGAAGGTGATTCCTGTGACCATGCCTATGCCGTAGCAAAAAATATCTAAAGGTCTCCGGGCGGTGATTTTTGAATCCAGCTGCCGTAACGACCCTGCGGCTGCATTGCGGGGATTGGCAAAAGGCTGCTCACTTTCCTGTAACCTGCGTTTGTTTAGTTTCTTGAAGGTATCGATTTCTATGTACACTTCTCCTCTGATTTCAATTTTATCCGGGATGGGGTGATTTTTGCTCTTCTTCATTTGCAATGGAATAGTATGAATGGTTTTGAGATTCTGAGTGATATCCTCTCCCTTTTCTCCATCGCCTCTCGTTGCCCCGACGGCAAAACCCCCGTTTTCGTATATAAGATTCACCGCCGTACCATCCAGTTTAGGTTCGACAACGAAGCGTATATTTTCGTGCGTTCCGAGGAAACGTTTGATACGTTCGTCAAAATCTAAAATATCCTGTTCTGAAAATGCATTGGCAAGACTGAGCATGGGCGTGAGATGTGATATGGTACTGAATTTATCGAGGGGCGCAGCCCCGACACGCTGCGTGGGAGAATCAGAGACATCAAAATCAGGGAATCTCTGTTCCAGCTCAAAAAGCTCCTTCATGAGCCCGTCGTACTCGACATCGGATATTTCCGGATCATCAAGCTGATAGTAGCGCCGGTTATGGTAATTGATCAACCTCCGTAGCTCTTCAATCCTCTTCATTGCAATATCAGTGTCCATCTGTTTTTATTTCACCAGCTTCAAGTCAGGCTTTGCTTTCGGCTGCTTTACTGGTTTGTTCTCTTTTTTCTGAAGCGAAAGAATATTTTCATTGAAAATATGGTTCTTTACCCTGACGGAATTGATAATAAAGAAAACGATTACTGACTTTTCCCATTCTCTCGTGGTATCAAAGTGCTCCATTCTATTCTTGTATTTATCCCATAAATTACTGAGGGATGCCTCATCAAGACTGAGGATGTTTTCTGCCATCTTATCTAATGCTGATTCGAGCATTCTACACAGTCTCCTTTTATACAATAATGACAAATAGTATAAAGGCNNCATAAGAAGTGAAAATCGGGGTAATATCGGATACCCATCTGAGTGGTTATGATGACAGGCTCAGACGTCTCTTGGATAACCATTTTAATGACGTGAGTCTTATATTACACGCGGGAGATCTTGTTGATATAAGGGTACTTGATTCGTTTGCTGGCAAAGAAGTAAAGGCTGTCTGCG
>JAFNGM010000137.1 GCA_017885225.1 Syntrophaceae bacterium
AGTCCCTCCTGGCCTGCCATTTTATTTCAATGAGGAATTGGCCTGTTTCAATACAATATCGAAGAAAGATAGGCATGGATCCTGATCGGGTGAAATGGTGTAAAGGTTCTCAGGTTTAACGTTTGAGGGATTGCATATATATGGACAGGATAAAATTAATTGCGGAAAAGATAGTGCGGTTTTTAAAAGAAGCAAAGGTTGAATTGAAAAAGGTAACGTGGCCGACCCCGAGACAAACGCTTGCTTCCACATCCGTGGTAATTATTGTGGTGATAATTGTGTCCATATATCTTGGGATCGTAGATTTTGGAGTGGCGAAAGCAATAAGGTTTGTGTTGGGTTAAAATGCTATGGCGTTTAAATGGTATGTTGTTCATACGTATTCGGGATTTGAGAACAGGGTAAAACTCTCTCTGCAGGAAAGGATTGACGCCGCAGGGATGCAGCAAGACTTTTCTGATATTCTCATCCCTGAAGAAGATATCGTTGAACTTGTATCAGGAGAGAAAAAGACATCCAAAAGAAAATTCTTTCCTGGCTACATTCTTGTAAGAATGGAGATGAATGATGACACGTGGCATATTGTCAAGGGCACACCAAAGGTAACCGGGTTTATCGGCGGGAAAGATAAGCCGTCGCCGATTTCTGATAAGGATGTGGAAACCCTGAAGACAAGGATTAATGAAGGAACCTTGAAACCCAAACCAAAGTTCAGGTTTGAAATTGGCGATCACGTGAGAATTATTGATGGACCGTTTACAAACTTTGATGGGGTTGTCGATGAGGTCAAGCCAGAGAAAGGAAAGTTAAGAGTTATTGTGAGTATATTCGGCAGGTCAACGCCTGTTGAACTTGATTTTATCCAAGTTATGCAGAATTAATGAAATGCATAATAGGTGTTTTTTACCGCCCCCGTAATCGGGTAAAGGCCTTGATGTGTTTTGGAGAGGTCATGGAAGGGGGCTTTGATGGGTTTCTTCTCATAAGGAAGAGCAGGGTTACGAATAACATAATGTAATTGGGGTGATCAGAATGGCAAAAAAGGTTATCGCGAGTATCAAACTTCAGATTAAGGCAGGCAAAGCTACCCCATCGCCCCCCATAGGGCCGGCCCTTGGTCAGCACGGGGTTAATATAATGGAGTTCTGCAAGGCATACAATGCTATGACACAAAATCAGGAAGGGATGGTCATTCCTGTTGTTATCACAGTGTATGCAGATCGGTCATTTACCTTTATTACAAAGACTCCACCGGCTTCCGTGCTTCTCAAGCAGGCGGCAAAGATTGCCAAGGGTTCAGGAGATCCAAGGAGAGAAAAGGTCGGCGTAGTGACGGCAAAACAAGTAAGGGAAATCGCAGAATCAAAGTATAATGACCTCAATGCTGTTGATATGGATGGAGCGGTGAAAATCATTGAAGGTACAGCAAGATCAATGGGAATCGAAGTGTCAGGTTGAATAAACTTGAGGTGTGTAAAACTCCACTCTGCTGAGGCGGATGTGAATACCAGCTTGTTTCTTGAGCACGTAGTCTGGATTTGAGGTTTTTAACATGTTTAAAAGAGGTAAAAGTTTTATTGAAGCGAAAAAGAAGGTGGAACCGGCGAAGAGGTATACCCTGAAAGAGGCTGTGGAAATAGTCGTCAATACGGGGAGGGCAAAATTTGACGAAACCGTCGATGCTGCCATCCGTTTGGGTGTCAATCCTCAGCATGCTGATCAGATGGTCAGGGGAAGTGTGGTGTTACCGAATGGCTTGGGGAGAGCAGTAAGGGTGTTGGTGTTTGCCAAGGGTGAAAAAGAAAAGGAGGCCTTAGATGCGGGGGCAGATGTTGTCGGTTCTGATGATATCATTGAAAAGATAAAAGGTGGGTGGCTCGAATTTGACAGGGTAATTGCCACGCCGGATGTGATGGGTAATGTGGGAAAACTGGGAAAGATTTTGGGCCCTCGTGGATTGATGCCCAATCCAAAGGTTGGCACGGTCACTTTTGACGTGGCAAAGGCTGTTCAGGAACTGAAGGCCGGTAAAGTGGAATTTCGTGTAGAAAAAGCGGGTATTGTACACAGTCCTGTTGGTAAGGTGTCTTTTGGAGTTGATAAATTAACAGAAAATGTCAGCGCCCTGTTGGAAGTGATTATGAAGTTAAAACCCGCTTCCAGCAAAGGTACATATCTTAAAAGTATCTCTCTCTCTACGACTATGGGACCGGGAGTAAAGGTCGATCCTTTGGATGTGAGGAATATTTAGCACGATAAGTCTGAGACAGCAGGNNACAGGGGTTTAAACGATTTAATCGGCCTGCCGAGACCAGTAAACGGTTTCAAAACACGACAAAAATGGCCATGTATGTCATGTGTGTTTAATTTCTCCTGTAATGTGTTAGTTCTCTGACTTTAATGCATGCAAATGAAGAAAGGAGGTTACTGATTGGATCGGAGAACAAAGGAAAAAGTGGTGTCTGAGCTCCATGAGCTGCTCAAGGATACCAGATTGGCAGTTCTTACCGGGTATACCGGTATGAATGTTGAGAAGATGAATGCCTTGAGGAATAATTTGCGAAAATCGGGTACCGAACTCAGGGTACTGAAAAACACTCTCTTTGGAATAGCGTCCAAGGGGACCGACTTCAGCAAATTAGAAGAGTATTTCAAGGGACCTTTGGCAATTGTACTAAATCGCGGAGATGTAATTGCTCCAGCGAAGTTGCTGGTTGAATTTGCCAAAAAGAACGCTGAATTGGAAATAAAAGCAGGCATACTGGACGGCAAGCTCATTAGCAAAGAGCAGATCAGTGCGCTGGCAGAATTGCCAAGCAAAGAAGTCCTTGTGGGAAAGCTTCTTTCCGTAATGGTAGGGGTCCAGGCTTCGCTTGTGAACGTATTAAGCGGGGTACCGCGAAGTTTTATTTGTGCCCTCAACGCATATCGAGATAAAAAAGAATCAGGAAATTAAATATACAGGAGAGGATAATAAAATGGCCAGTAAAATTACAAAAGATGACGTGGTAAAATTCATTGAGGAAATGACGGTATTAGAGCTTTCTGAATTGGTAAAGGAACTGGAGGAAAAATTTGGTGTGTCCGCAGCGGCACCTGTGTCGGTGGCCCAAGTATCCGCGAAGACAGAACAGGCAGCTCCGGCGGAGGAAAAAACAGAATTCGATGCCATACTGACCGGATTTGGTGATCAGAAAATCCAGGTGATTAAAGTGGTCAGGGCTATTACAAGTTTAGGGTTGAAAGAGGCGAAGGATTTGGTTGATGGAGCGCCCAAGCCTGTTAAAGAAGGTGTTTCGAAAGAGGAGGCGGCGGATATAAAGAAAAAAATAGAGGAAGTTGGAGGAACAGTAGAGATTAAATAGTGTACAGAAGTGCGTTGGATAAAGCGTAATAACAAACTAATAATGTGTTTGTAAGGAAAAACTTTAAAACACAAAAGGATACTATGAGCGAGTTCAGAAAAAATTTCGGACGAATCAAGAAGATTATGGATATTCCTAATCTTATTGATATCCAGAAGAAGTCCTATGAAAAATTCCTTCAGAAGGATAGTGATCCGTTGAAAAGGAGCAGTTTTGGACTTCAGGGTGCATTCAAGAGTGTTTTTCCCATATCTGACTTTAGCGGGAAATGTTCATTAGAATTTGTGAGCTATAAGATAGGAAACGTCAGATATGACGTGAAAGAATGCGTCCAGAAGGGGATGACATATGCGGCTCCTCTGAAGATTGTCGTGAGACTGGTAGTCTTTGATACCGACCGTGGTTCAGGGCAGAAAACGATCAGGGATATCAAGGAACAGGAGATATACTTCGGAGAAATTCCGCTGATGACGGATAATGGTACCTTCATCATGAACGGTACGGAAAGGGTCATCGTGAGTCAGCTTCACAGATCCCCCGGTATATTTTTCGATCATGATAAAGGGAAAACCCTTGCCAGCGGGAAACTGATTTATTCCGCAAGAATAATACCGATACGAGGTTCATGGCTTGATTTCGAATTTGATTCCAAAGACCTCCTCTACGTCAGAATTGACAGGCGGAGAAAGATGCCCGTGACGATTCTTTTCAAGGCTATGGGTGCACATACAGAGTCCCTTCTCAGTTATTTCTACAATATTGAAAAGGTATTCATAGATGGCAATAAGCTTTATATGGTCGTTGACGACTCTCTTGCCGGCGAGAAGGCCCCGGACGATGTGAAAGACCCTGGAACAGGCGAAGTCATTCTTAAAAAAATGAGGAAGTTCAGCAAGGCTCATATCAAAAGGATGGCTGAACTTAAAATGAGCCAGATACCGATTAAGGACATCGATATAATTGGAAAGATCCTTGCACGCAATGTGGTAGATCCTGAAACCGGAGAGGTACTTTTGAGAGGGAACGAAGAACTGACACTCGAAGGCCTGGAGCGGGTGCGAACGAAGCCGATTAAAGAACTACGGTTCATTTACATTGACGAAGAAAGATCCAATGCGTCCATCAGGGATACCCTTTTGATTGACAAGATTGATAATGCCGAAGAGGCCATAATAGAGATATACAGGAGGCTGCGGCCGAGCAACCCGCCCACGCCGGAGACGGCGCATAAGTTTTTCAACAGTCTCTTTTTTGATCCTACGAGCTACGACCTTTCGGATGTGGGAAGGGCAAAAATGAATTACAAGCTCCGTCTGGATGTCCCCATAGATGTGACGGTGTTAAGGAGCGAGGATATTCTGGCTGCGGTGAAATATCTCATTGATCTTAAGAATGGTGCCGGTGATTGCAGTGTGGATGATATTGATCATCTTGGTAATCGTAGGATCCGATCAGTGGGAGAGCTTATCGAAAATCAGTACCGTATCGGTTTGGTAAGGATCGAGAGGGCGATCAAGGAGAGGATGAGTCTTCAGGATATCGAAACCATGATGCCGCATGAACTCATCAATGCCAAGCCTGTATCGGCGGTTGTAAATGAGTTTCTCGGGAGCAGTCAGCTTTCCCAGTTTATGGATCAGACAAATCCCCTTTCCGAAATTACCCACAAGAGAAGACTGTCCGCCCTTGGCCCTGGTGGTCTTACCCGTGAAAGAGCCGGATTTGAAGTGAGAGATGTTCACCCCACCCATTATGGGCGAATATGCCCCGTGGAGACACCGGAAGGGCCCAATATCGGTCTGATCGTATCTCTCAGCGCGTATGCGAGGGTAAATGAATTTGGTTTTATTGAAACACCTTACAGAATAGTCCGAAACGGGATCGTCCTCGATGAAGTGCGCTATCTAACGGCCATTGAGGAGGAACAATACATTATCGCGCCGGCGGACATCCCCCTCGGCAAAGGAGGGAAATTCAAAGGAGAACTTGTTTCTGCCAGGAAGGGGAGCGATTTTCTCTCCGTCCCGGCCACGGAAGTCAATTTGATGGATGTATCGCCGGATCAGCTTGTCAGTATCGCCGCTGCGTCTATTCCGTTTCTCGAACACGATGATGCCAACCGGGCGCTCATGGGTTCTAATATGCAGCGACAGGCCGTTCCCCTCTTGAGACCGGAGGTTCCTCTTGTGGGAACAGGTATGGAAGCTATTGTTGCCAGGGATTCGGGAGCAGTTGTCGTCGCCAGGCGCTCCGGCGTCGTCGAGCAGGTGGACGCTTCTCGGATCGTGATCAAATGCGATGGAGTAGGGGAGGACGAACTCGATACAGGCGTTGATATTTACAACCTCATAAAGTATCAGCGATCAAATCAGGATACCTGCTTTAACCAAAAACCTATAGTACACAAGGGAGATTGGATTAACAAGACTGATATTATTGCTGATGGTCCTGCGACAGACGCCGGGGAGCTCGCGTTGGGGCGGAACGTGATGGTCGCGTTCATGTCCTGGGGTGGATACAACTATGAAGACTCCATTCTGGTCAGTGAAAGGCTCATTAAGGATGATGTCTATACGTCAATTCATATAGAAGAATTTGAAACCATGGCAAGGGACACGAAGCTTGGCAAGGAGGAAATCACCCGAGATATTCCAAACGTGGGAGAGGACGCTCTCAGAAATCTTGATGAAAGCGGAATTGTCAGAATGGGCGTATTTGTGAAATCCGGAGATATTCTCGTAGGAAAGATCACACCAAAAGGGGAAACGCAACTGTCGCCGGAGGAAAAACTGCTTCGGGCAATATTTGGTGAAAAGGCTAGCGATGTCCGGGACACGTCTCTCAGGGTTCCTCCCGGCGTGGACGGTACGGTGATAGATGCGAAAGTATTTACCAGAAAAGGTGCCGAAAGGGACCACAGATCCCAGTATATTGAAGATGAGGCGGTGCGGGATTTATGCAAAGACCGGGATGATGAAATCAGGATTATTGCAGAAAGTGTGAAAAATGACGTTGCCGGCATGCTTGTCGGGAAAACGTCCGCCGCGAAGTTGGTTGATCCCAAAAAGAAAAAAACAGTATTGAAAAAAGGCGAGATCATAGAGAAAGAGGTTCTGGAGACGATACCCTTTGGTTTATGGAATGAGATATCGCTTGCCGGAGAGGAGGCCACAGAGGAAAAGATAAATATTCTGATGGCGAACTATGAAAGAAAAAAAGAAATTGTAGAAGCGTATTTTGAAGGAAAAATTGAAAAGCTGAAGGCTGGTGATGAACTTCCCCCCGGGGTCATCAAAATGGTAAAAGTCTATATTTCTATTAAGAGGGCGCTTTCCGTCGGTGATAAAATGGCTGGTCGTCACGGAAATAAGGGGGTGTTGTCAAGGATTCTCCCTGAAGAGGATATGCCTTACTTTAAAGACGGGACGCCGGTTGACATCATTTTAAATCCTCTGGGTGTTCCATCCCGCATGAATGTCGGGCAGATTTTAGAGACACATTTGGGCTGGGCTGCCAGAGGCTTAGGTGAACATATCAATAAAATGCTGGAAAAGAATTACAATGCGGACCGGTTGAAGATGGAGTTAAAAAAGGTATATTCCTCTCCTGAAATTGACCGCGTTGTCGACGGCATGTCTGAAGATAAGCTAAAGGCATTCATTGGGAAATTGAAGAGAGGCATCTTGGTAGCTACCCCGGTGTTCGATGGAGCAGACGAAAGTGAAATCCGCGATATGCTGAAAAGGGTGAATCTTCCCGAGAATGGACAGACTATCCTTTTCGACGGAAAGACGGGGGAACCTTTTGATCAGGAGGTCACCGTTGGCTTGATATATATGCTGAAGCTCCACCATCTTGTTGATGATAAAATTCACGCCCGATCCATCGGACCTTACTCATTAGTGACCCAGCAACCTCTCGGAGGAAAAGCGCAATTTGGTGGACAGAGGCTTGGTGAAATGGAAGTGTGGGCCATGGAAGCATATGGTGCCGCGTATTCACTGCAGGAATTTCTTACCGTGAAGTCCGATGATGTGGCAGGGAGAACAAGGATCTACGAATCCATAGTGAAAGGCGAGCATACATTTGAACCGGGGCTTCCGGAGTCCTTTAATGTACTTGTGAAAGAACTACAGAGTCTTTGCCTTGATGTAGAATTGATTGAAGAGGAGTAGCAATAATACCCGCCTGTGGTGGGCGGTAAAGGGAACAACTAATCAAGAGTTATGTTATCACCCGCCTGCGGCGGGTGATAAAGGAGATAAAAATAGTGGAAGATATTTACAGCTATTTTGAAAAACCAAAAGATCCTGTCAGGTTCAGTGCCATCAAAATGTCAATTGCTTCGCCGGAAAGGATCCTTGCGTGGTCCCATGGTGAAGTGAAAAAACCTGAGACGATTAATTACAGAACATTCAAACCGGAAAGAGACGGGCTTTTCTGTGCAAAAATATTCGGCCCTGTAAAGGACTATGAGTGTCTGTGCGGACGGTATAAGCGTATGAAATATCGCGGGGTCGTCTGCGAAAAATGCGGTGTCGAAGTGATACAGTCAAAGGTTCGTAGAGAAAGGATGGGTCATATTACCCTGGCGACGCCGGTGGCACATATCTGGTTTCTCAAGAGTCTCCCCAGCCGTATTGGAAATGTTCTCGATTTAAGCCTCAAAGAGCTCGAAAAGGTCCTGTATTTTGAGTCGTGGATCGTCCTCGATGCAAAGAATACTCCATTAAAAAAGAAGGAACTTGTTTCTGAGGAAGAAGTCGGTGAGTTAAAAGAGCAGTACGGTGAAGATGCGTTTGAGGTAGGCATTGGAGCCGAGGCGGTGAGAAAGCTTCTCGAAGAAATCGATCTGATAAAATTGGATGAAGCACTGCGATCGGAGCTTAAATCGACTATTTCCGACACCAAAAGAAAAAAGCTCGTGAAGAGGTTGAAGGTAATTGAAGCGCTGAAAAAATCCAAAACAAACAGACCGGAATGGATGGTTCTTACGGTGTTGCCTGTGATTCCTCCGGATTTGCGACCTCTCGTACCTCTTGATGGTGGCCGTTTTGCCACCTCGGATTTGAACGATCTTTACAGGAGGGTGATCAACAGAAATAATCGATTGAAGCGCCTGCAGGAATTAAACGCCCCGGAAATTATCGTGAGAAACGAAAAGAGAATGCTCCAGGAAGCAGTGGACGTTCTTTTTGACAATGGGAGAAGAGGCAGGGCCATTACCGGTTCCAATAAGAGACCCCTCCGGTCACTGTCAGATATGCTAAAAGGGAAACAGGGCAGGTTTAGACAAAACCTCTTGGGAAAAAGGGTGGATTACTCGGGACGGTCCGTGATTACCGTAGGTCCCGATCTCAGGCTTCATCAGTGCGGCCTTCCAAAGAAGATGGCTTTGGAGCTCTTTAAGCCATTTGTCTATAACCGCCTTGAGGAGAAGGGTTATGTAACCACGGTGAAGAGTGCGAAAAAGATGGTGGAAAAGGAAACAGCCGAGGTATGGGATGCTCTCGATGAAGTGGTTCGCGAGTACCCGGTTTTGCTGAATAGAGCGCCTACCTTGCACAGGCTCGGCATTCAGGCCTTCGAACCGGTTCTCATAGAAGGGAAGGCCATTCAACTTCATCCACTGGTCTGCACGGCATTTAACGCCGACTTTGATGGTGACCAGATGGCTGTGCATATCCCCCTCTCCATCGAGGCTCAGACAGAGGCCCGAGTCTTAATGATGTCCACAAATAACATCCTTTCTCCTGCCAATGGTAAACCAATCATCAATCCCAGCCAGGATATTGTACTCGGGATCTATTACTTAACGCGGGCCAGATCCGGTGTAAAAGGGGAAGGGATGGTCTTTTCAGATCCTGACGAAGTTCGCCGCGCACTTGATATGAATGTCATTGACATGCATGCAAAAATAAAAGTTCGTATGGGGGGTGAATTAAAGGATACGACCGTGGGGAGGGTGGTTCTTAATGAGATTGTGCCTAAAGACATCTCTTTCGACATCGTCAATAAACTGATGAATAAGAAGGAGTTGGCAAATCTCATCGATAATTGCTACAGGTTGTGCGGTGCCAAAACAGCCGTATTACTGGCAGACCAACTGAAAGACTTGGGGTTTAAATATGCGACAAGTTCAGGAGCCTCGATTGCCATCCACAATATGGTTATTCCGGCAAACAAAAAAGATATTGTAGCTGTGGCGGATAGCGAGGTTCTAAAAGTTCAGAAACAGTATATGGATGGTCTTATTACGGATGGTGAGCGCTACAATAAAGTTATCGATATATGGGCGCAAGCGACGGAAAAAATAGCTGCTGAGATGTTGCGCGGTATCGGTGAAGAAGAAATAATGGAACCATCTGGGGTAAAGAGAAAGGGAGAAAGTTTAAATCCTATCTATATGATGGCTGATTCNNGAAATTATAGAAACGCCGATTACGGCGAACTTCCGGGAAGGACTCACTGTGCTCCAATATTTCATTTCCACTCACGGAGCCAGGAAGGGTCTGGCTGATACAGCCCTCAAGACCGCCAATTCAGGATATCTCACCAGAAGGCTTGTTGATGTAGCCCAGGATTGTATCATCAGTGAAATTGATTGCGGCACTATTGACGGTATTTATGTCTCCGCACTCATGGAGGGTGGAGAGATTATCGAAACAGCGGGTGAGCGCGTATTGGGCAGGGTAGCCCTGGAAGAAATTAAGGACCCTTTTACCGGGGAGATCCTTGTACATTCAAATGAGGAAATAGATGAAGCTCTCGCGGAAAAAATTGATAGGTCCGGTATAGAAAAGGTTAACTTACGATCGGTTCTCACGTGTAAATCGAAGCATGGTGTCTGTGCCATGTGCTATGGAAGAGACCTGGCCCATGGTCATCTCGTCAACATCGGTGAGGCCGTAGGAATTATTGCTGCCCAATCTATTGGTGAACCAGGCACCCAGCTCACCATGCGAACATTTCATATCGGTGGTACGGCAAAGTTTGAAGAACATTCGACCCTGGAAGCAAGGCATGACGGTACTCTTAAATACATGAATCTCAATACAGTGAAAGGCCATGGGCGGGATCTTGTGGTCATGAACAGGAGCGGCGAGATTCACGTTCTTGATGAACAGCAAAGAAGCCGCGGTAAGTATCCCGTCCCCTATGGGGCACATATTAAAATAAAAAATGGCAGCGTTGTAAAGAGGGGAGACTTAATCGCGGAATGGGATCCTTTTTCCATACCGATACTTGCTGAGGTTGACGGTTCAGTGAAGTTTGGGGACATCATTGAAGGAAAGACCATGCAGGAGCAGGTTGATGAAGTAACCGGTCTTTCCAGAAAGGTGATCGTCGAATACAAGGGTGCGAATTTACGTACAAGGGTTTCCATTAAAGATGAAAAAGGTAAGACGGCAAAAATTCCCGGTACAAATTCCGTCGCGAGGTATCTGTTGCCTGTTGGCGCCAATATAGTTGTTTCTGAGGGGGTTAAGGTCAAGGCGGGTGATATTGTTGCCAAGATACCCAGGGAAACCACGAAAACCAAGGATATCACTGGAGGTCTTCCCAGGGTTGCCGAGCTTTTTGAAGCCAGGAAACCGAGGGAATTCGCCGTGATAAGTGAGATTGATGGTACGGTGTCGTATGGTAAAGATGCCAAGGGGAAAAGAAAAGTAGTCATAACACCCGATGTAGGAGAAGAGAAGGAATATCTTATTCCCAAGGGCAAACATGTCAGTGTTCAGGAGGGTGACAGGGTTCAGGCGGGCGAAGCCCTCATGGATGGCGTCCATAACCCCCATGATCTTCTGTCGATTAAGGGCGAGAAGGCATTGGCCAGGTACCTGGTGGATGAGGTGCAAGAGGTGTACAGACTTCAGGGTGTGAAAATCAATGACAAGCACATGGAAATAATAGTACGCCAGATGTTACGCAGGGTGAAAGTCAAAGACCCGGGAGATACCTCGTTCATCACGGATGAGCAGATAGAGAGGCATCGCTTCGAGGAAGAAAATGCGAGGACTATTGCCAACAATGGAAGACCGGCAATCGGTGAACCAATGCTCCTTGGTATTACCAAGGCATCTCTCAGTACACAGAGTTTCATCTCTGCGGCATCCTTCCAGGAGACCACGAGAGTTCTTACTGAGGCTTCTCTCGCGGGCAAGGTAGATTACTTAAGGGGACTTAAGGAGAATGTCATCATGGGGAGGCTGATTCCCGCGGGGACCGGTCTGTCCATGTACAGGAAGCTTGGAATTAAAACGGGAGAAGATGAAAGCATCCTGGAATTAGGACGCCAGGAAATGGATGAGGATTTAGTTGAGAAAAAGCTTGACATAAAGGCTGCAAATTGATAGCAAAACTTCTTTTGTTGCACAGGATGGTTGGTTGATGCTATTTGGGAGGAATGATGCCGACAGTAAATCAATTGGTTCGTAAGGGAAGAGTAAAGATACAGAAGAAAACGTCAACCCCTGCATTAACGGGTTCCCCACAGAGGAGGGGCGTATGTGTCAGGGTGTATACCTCTACACCGAAGAAGCCGAATTCTGCGTTAAGAAAAGTCGCGAGGGTTCGTCTTGCCAGTGGTTACGAGGTGACGTCGTATATACCTGGAGTAGGCCATAACCTCCAGGAGCATTCCGTCGTCCTCGTGAGAGGAGGCAGGGTAAAGGATCTTCCCGGCGTGCGGTATCATATCATAAGAGGCACACTGGATGCCGTTGGCGTTCAGGATAGAAAGCAGGGGAGATCAAAATACGGAGCTAAAAAGCCGAGCTAAGCGAGAATAGAATCATGCCGAGAAGAAGAGAAATTACCAAGAGAGAAGTCATACCGGATCCCAAATACAACAATAAACTTGTGGCAAAGTTTATCAATAACCTTTTGAGAAGGGGTAAAAAGAGCATCGCTGAGTCTATCTTCTACGGGGCTTTGGATATTATTGAAAAGAAAACAAAAGAGCAGCCGGTGGAAGTCTTTGAAAAGGCGTTGAATAATGTCAAGCCCGTCATCGAAGTTAAATCTCGGAGAGTGGGTGGATCTACATACCAGGTACCCACGGAAGTTATGCCGGGAAGAAGAGTCGCCCTGGCGATTCGCTGGTTGATTCTCCATTCAAAAGAGCGTGCCGAAAAAACGATGAAAGAAAAACTGGCCGGAGAATTGATTGATGCGGCAAACAACAGAGGCGCTTCTGTCAAAAAGAGGGAGAGTGTTCACAAAATGGCAGAGGCGAACAAAGCATTTGCCCATTACCGGTTTTAGCTTTTCTATTAGGTTTGGGTGAATAATAATTGGCACGTATTGTTCCTTTACAGAGTCTCCGCAATATCGGCATTATGGCGCACATTGATGCCGGCAAGACGACTACGACAGAACGGGTATTGTATTATACCCGTGAATCCCATAGGATGGGTGATGTTGATGACGGCACGGCGATCATGGACTGGATGGAGCAGGAGCAAGAGCGGGGCATTACCATTACCGCTGCCGCTACCACCTGTACGTGGAATGATCACCGCATTAATATTATTGATACCCCAGGTCATGTGGACTTTACCATAGAAGTAGAGAGATCTTTGAGAATTTTAGACGGTGCTGTTGCTCTGTTCTGCGCCGTGGGTGGTGTAGAACCCCAGTCTGAGGTAGTGTGGGGCCAGGCAGACAAGTACCGCGTCCCGCGGATAACGTTCATCAATAAGATGGACAGGGTGGGAGCCGATTTCGGGAAGGTTGTTTCCGCAATCCGCGACAGGCTTGGAGCACATCCGATACCGGTGCAAATCCCCATCGGGAAGGAAGTAGGTTTCCAGGGAATTATCGATCTCATCCGTATGAAGGCCATTATCTACGATGAATACTCCCTCGGGGACACATTCACGGTGAGTGAAATCCCTTCTGAGTTACGCGATGTTTCTCAGAAGGAACGCGATGCACTCATTGAGTTTCTTGCCGATTATGATGAGGACTTGATGAGAAAATATCTTAATGAAGAAGCTCTTTCACAGGAAGAAATTCTCAGGGTACTGAGAAAGGCCACGCTGTCTTTGAAGGTAACGCCGGTTCTTTGCGGGTCCGCCTTTAAAAATAAGGGCGTTCAACCCCTCTTGGATGCCATTGTTGACTATCTCCCTTCCCCTTTAGATATGCCACCGATAATAGGGAAGGATATGAAAGGGAAGGAAACAGAGATTGTTGCGGGCGATGATGAATCTTTTTCGGCATTAGCCTTTAAAATAGTAACGGATCCCTATGTCGGACAGTTGACATATTTCAGGGTGTACTCCGGTATCCTTGAAGCGGGTTCTTATGTATATAATGCGTCTAAGAGAAAAAGGGAGCGCATAGGGCGGTTGCTCAAAATGCACGCCAATAAGAGAGAGGAGATCAAGGAAGTCCGTACCGGTGATATTGCCGCCGCGGTAGGTTTAAACCTGACGACGACGGGAGATACCCTTTGTGATATGAAGCATCCGCTTGTATTGGAGACTCTCGAGTTTCCCGATCCGGTTATTGCGATCGCCATAGAACCGAAAACAAAAGCGGATGAAGAAAAGCTGGACACGGCGTTGCGTAAGATCACCCGCGAAGATCCCTCTTTCAGAGTTAAGGTTGATAGAGATACGGGCCAGACCCTGATCTCGGGGATGGGGGAACTGCATTTAGAGATTATTGTCGACAGGCTCTCGCGGGAATTTGGCTTAGGTGCGAACATAGGCAATCCCCAAGTTGCATACAAAGAAACGGTAAGGAAGCATATAAGATCCGAAGGCAGATTTGTGAAACAGTCCGGGGGGAGGGGGCAGTATGGCCATGTGTGGCTGGAGATTGAACCCAATGAACCTGGTCGTGGTTTTGAGTTCAGGAATAAGATCGTGGGAGGCGTAATTCCCGGTGAGTATTTACGGGCAGTGGAAAAAGGTGCTTGTGAGGCTATGGAAGAGGGTGTTCTGGCAGGCTTTCCCGTAGTTGATGTAATTGTCAGTGCCATAGATGGTTCTTTCCATGCGGTAGATTCTTCGGATATGGCATTTAAAATAGCGGCCTCCATGGCATTTAAGAGCGGAGCAAAAAGAGCCCACCCTATTTTGCTGGAGCCCTTAATGTCGGTGGAAGTTATCGTTCCCAAGGAATATCTGGGTGATGTGATCGGGAATTTGACGGCAAGAAGGGGGAAGATCGTCAGCATTGAATCACGGCCTTCTTTAGAGGCTATCAATGCCGAGGTTCCACTGGCGGAAATGTTCGGTTATGCTACTGATCTCAGATCGAAAACGCAGGGAAGGGCAACGTTCACTATGCGTTTTCTCAATTATCATGCCGTATCGGAGAGTCAGGCAAAACTGGTTATCGATAGGATAAAGTCATATGATGAGGGACTAAAAGTATAGTGAACAAACGAACCATTAACGTTGAAGGAGGTAATGGATATGGCTAAGAAGAAGTTTGAGAGGACTAAACCACATGTGAATATCGGCACCATTGGGCACGTAGATCATGGTAAAACTACCCTGACCGCAGCAATTACGAAGCACTTGAGTAAAAAGGGCTTCGCCGAGTTCAGACCCTTTGACTCCATAGACAACGCACCGGAAGAAAAGGAACGAGGTGTTACCATCAATGTTGCTCACGTGGAGTATGAAACAGCGAAAAGACACTATGCCCACGTCGATTGTCCCGGCCATGCCGACTACATCAAAAACATGATTTCTGGAGCTGCTCACATGGACGGAACGATCCTGGTAGTGGCCGCATCGGATGGTCCCATGCCCCAGACAAGAGAGCATATCCTCCTTGCACGACAGGTTCGGGTTCCCTTTGTTGTAGTCTATTTAAACAAGGTGGACCTTGTTGACGATCCGGAACTCCTCGACCTTGTGGAACTTGAATTAAGAGAACTGCTGACGCAGTATGAATTCCCCGGCGATGAAATCCCCATAATCAGAGGATCAGCGTTGAAGGCTTTGGAGGCTGAAAATCCGGATGATCCCGATGCCAAGTCTATCTGGGAGTTAATGGACGCCGTCGATACTTACATTCCCGAGCCTACTCGTGATCTGGATAAACCGTTCCTTGTGCCCAT
>JAFNGM010000138.1 GCA_017885225.1 Syntrophaceae bacterium
CGTGCCCGTGTCTGAGGGTCAAGCCCCAACGTCGGTTCATCGAGGAACAGCACTGCCGGCCGATGCAAAAGACCCCGCACAAGCTCGAGCCGCCGTCTCATCCCCCCTGAATAAGTACGCGTGATGTCATGAGCGCGATCCTTCAGGTCGACAAGTACGAGCATCTCCTGTATTCTTGCTTTCCGGATTACGGAGGGGATGCCATAAAGACGGGCGTGAAGCTCAAGGTTCTCGAACCCAGTGAGAATAGTATCCAGCGTAAGATCCTGGAAGACGATGCCTACATTGCGCCTCACCTCCGCAGGCTCCCGCACAATGTCGTAACCGGCAATGGAGGCGCTGCCCGAGGTCGGACGCACAATGGTACAGAGCATCCCGATAGTAGTGGTTTTACCCGCGCCATTGGGGCCGAGGAGACCGAATATCTCGCCTTTCTCTATGGAGAGGTCGATACCCCGAACAGCCTGTATCTTGCCGTATGCTTTCGCGAGAGCCCTCATCTCTATAATGGCCATCTCTTACAAAACTCCTTTTTTTNNCTATGGCAGAATTCAGAATCATTGTATATTTTACGTCATTCTGATATTAACTAATTATGAATAGACCGAATAAAGATCCACATGATCGGATTTCCCATTTGCAGAAAAAGCTTTCAGAACACAATCTGTCCGGAGCGCTTATCTTGTATTCGAGGGATGTTTTTTATTACACCGATACAGCCCAGCCATCATACCTTGTCGTTCTCCCGGACGATTACCGCCTGTTCATACGGAGCGGTTATGATTTTGCCTGCAATGAGGTATTCATAGATAAAGAAAAAATGGAGGAAGAGCGCCGTCTGGACAACATCTTTAAGAAAATATTTCGTGATCTCGCTCACGGGGCATGCCGCATAGGGACGGAGCTTGATATTGTGACGGCAGAGCAATTCGGGCAGTTTAAAAAAACGTTTCTTAATTGTGAATTTGTGAACATCTCACCCATCATTTTAGAGCAGAGAAAAACAAAAGACCCTTCGGAAATCGAAAAAATCAGAAAAGCCTGTGACGCCATCCACCGGGGGCACGAAGCCGTCCTAACCGTTTTGAGAGAAGGTCTTACAGAACTTGAACTTGCGGGAGCTGTCGAGAATGCTCATCGTCTGGCGGGACATGAAGGCATCTTCTTTATCCGGCAACCGGATTTTTTCATGAGCCGCGGCCCGATTTCTTCAGGAGAAAACCTGTTCAAGATAAGCGGTGTTGTCTACACCGTCACCGGCGTGGGACTCAGTCCTGCCGTACCGGCAGGCCCTTCGCGAAAAAAGATAGTAAAAGGTGATCTGGTCATGGTTGACATTCCTGTCATGGTTGAAGGGTATCACGCGGACCAGACAAGAACTTACTGTCTGGGCAAGACCAGTGAATCCGCCATGGCCATGTATGGTGATTTGAAGGCCATAGCCGACCATCTCATCGATCATATGAAACCGGGAATGAAATGCAGTGATATTTACAGAATGGCCGCGGAAAGAGCACAAGAATTGGGGAGAGAGGGGCAGTTCCAGAATTTTGGCAGGGGCAAAAGGTCGCGACTCATCGGCCATGGGATAGGCCTGGAATTAAACGAGCCTCCCATTCCATCGGAATACGATCACTCGACGGTGGAGAACAACTACGTCATTGCCCTGGATATGCACATGCTGGATGAGTCCGTCGGGGTTGTGAAGCTCGAGGATATTATTCTTATCTCAGAAGGGCGGAATGAAATTTTAACAAAGAGCCCTCGTAACCTTTTTGAATTGTAATTACAAAGGAGGTCAGCAATGAAGGTCGTCGCGATAAACGGGAGCGCCCGCAAGGATGGCAACACGGCAATTCTCATCAATGTGGTGTTTGATGAGCTGAAAAAAGAAGGAATAGAAACGGAAATGATTCAGTTCGCAGGAAATCCCCCTCAGGGCTGTATTGCCTGTTACAAGTGTTTTGAAAACAAAAACCGCCGGTGCGCGGTGGAGAAAGATATTCTCAACGAGTGCATCGGAAAACTCCTTGAGGCAGACGGCATCGTGCTGGGGTCGCCCACATATTTTTCCGATGTCTCATCGGGTATGAGGGCGTTTATTGAGCGCTGCGGCTTGGTTGCGCGCGCGAATGACTATATGCTGAAATACAAGGTCGGGGTCGGCGTCGTCGCAGTGCGCCGTGCAGGCGCAATCCCCGCGTTCAGCTCACTCATGCTGTTCCTTCACTACAATCAGATGATCATTCCAGGCTCCAGTTATTGGAATCTTGGTATAGGAAGAAATATCGGTGAAGTGTTGAATGACGAAGAAGGCATCCAGACCATGAAGACGCTCGGGCAGAACATGGTATGGCTCCTTAAAAAAATTAATAGATAATACCGCGAATAGTCGGCAACATAGGATAAGATGACGGGAAGCCCCATATTCATTACCCTTCAGGAAAGGAGGAGGTATGGACATATTTACCGCTATAAGAGAAAGACGGAGCTGCCGTAATTTTTTGCCCGATCCGGTGAGCGACGAAACGATTGAAAAACTACTGGAGGCTGCCATATGGGCGCCTTCGCCGGCCAATAACCAGCCTTGGGAATTTATCATCATCAAAAATCAGGAAGTCAAAGAGAATATCCACAAAGAATCACGGGTGTGTAAGAAAAGGCTGTTTGAAAAAAGTGGGTGGAACTGGATCGACCGTTACCAGGTAAATTTTCTTGTTGAAGCGCCGGTCATTGTCGCCGTCATAGGAGATCCGGAAAAAGCGGGGGCGCACAAATTCCTCGAAGGAACGGAGGGGACCTACCAGCACGCATGCGCCGCAGCGATCCAGAACATGCTCCTTGCCGCGCATGCACTTGGACTGGGAGCCCTCTGGTTTACTCTTTTTGAAAAAGAAGACATAAAGAAAATTCTTGAGCTTAACCCGGCGAAAGATCCCGTCGCCCTTGTATGCCTCGGCATGCCGGCTGTTATGCCTACACCTCCACCAAGAAAGGACGTAAAAGGGAAGACAGTGTATATGCGCTGATCCGTTGTCGCTTTATAGGGAATATGGTATGCAAAATAAAACCGTGTGCAAGACGTGCGAAAAAGCAGGTTTTTTTGTTGCCTGCCTGGGCTGTGGAATACCTCTCTGTGAACCCTGTGCCCGCTTCGAGTTGATAGGATCAGGCTGTGGTTGTGTATGGCCGGTGTATTACTGCGCCGAATGCGCGCGGGATTCTATGATAAACCCAAACGCAATGTTCAGAGATTCCGACACATAAACGACATCGAATGTAAAAAGATGAATGCACGGCATTCGTTTCGACGCAATGAGAGGAGAGGACATGGATTTTGTGGTAAAATTACTTATCAGCATGGCTATTATAATTGTATGCACGCAAATAGGGNNTATTCCGATAATCCGGGAAATTTCAAATTGATGGAAGATTTCACAAAAGCGGCTCTATGGGGGATTGTGCCCAGCATTCTTTTTTTTCTGGTCGCATATGCCTGTTTTGTGAAACACTACCCTATCGGCATTGTGCTCAGCGCAAGTTTTGCTACATGGTTATTGGGAGCATTTATACACCAGATGCTTCTTCGATGATGCAATGAAATACGATCTCAATTCATGGATGAAATCATCGGGCAATAAACACCTGAACCCTTGAATCCTTGATTCCTCGAATCCTTTTTTGAGCATCTTGATGGGAGAAGAATGCAATGACCACTATAAAATCTGATAACTACAAAAGCATTGTTTTTTTTACGGGAGCGGGAATGTCTGCCGAGAGCGGCGTTCCCACCTATCGCGGCAGAGGGGGTATCTGGAGCCAGTATAAGTGGGAAGAGTATGCATGCCAGGAGGCGTTTGACAGAGATCCGGAAAAGGTGCTTAAATTCCACGAACTGAGAAGACAATCCGTACTGGCCTGCGCGCCCCATGTGGGACATACCGTAATCGCGGAATTAGAAAAAAAGCATCCCCGGGTTATTGTCGTGTCGCAAAATATTGACGGCATGCACCAGCGGGCGGGAAGCAAGCAGGTCATAGAGTTACACGGAAGTCTCTGGCGTGTGCGGTGCCCCTCACACGGGATTTTTCAGGACATGGGAGAAAAATTCGAAAATTACAAGTGTACACAATGCGGCAGTTGGCTCCGGCCGGATATTACATGGTTCGGGGACATGCTCGACCAAGACGTCATTACGGAAGCCACCATAGTCATCAGGCAGTGCGACCTTTTCATCAGCATCGGTACATCCGGTGTGGTCTGGCCCGCCGCGGGATTCCCGAAAGTCGCCAGGGAACACGGCGCCTACTGCGTCGAAATAAATCCCGAACCAAACGAGATGTCATCCTTGTATAACGAATCTGTCCGGGAAACAGCCGGAGTCGTTCTGCCGCGTCTCTTTGCTTAAAATGCATTAAGCCCCTTGGCGCATTTCACGCAAAGGGGCTTAGTGGATTGACTTGTTATCCCGCTCTTAATAAATACCAAGTT
>JAFNGM010000139.1 GCA_017885225.1 Syntrophaceae bacterium
CGAAAAAAATATCGTGATTCCCGTCCCCCAAAAACGATATTTTATCGTATCAGACGGTTCAGCGCTTGAGGGGTATCCATTGTTCTCCGACCACGTGCCGGTAAGCTCTGTGGTGTCTTTCAAAGGCGCAGGCGCCGCGTAGATACCGGTTCCCTTAATACCTTCATTAAGGAAGGAAATGTATCTACCGGCCACAGTGGACTTGCCATTACTCTCAGCGCTTTCCTGCATAGCCACTTGCCATCTCAGGGTTTCTTTGCCCCTGTTTGTTACTTTTATTCGTCTCGTTACGCTATCTCCCGGGCCGACTACGCCAAAATCAATTCTGGGCGGTTCTACCCTGATCTGAGGTACCGATTGGCCGGAAGACAACTCAAATCTCACAAAAATCGTTCTGGTACCTCCATTTGATGATAGTTTTATCATTTCCCTGTGAGAACCAAAGGATAATTGTTTACGATAAATATTAATGCGATTTTTCACTTCAATACTCAGTTGAACAAGATTGGTACCCTCACTGTTCAGCGGTGAGTCCTTCAAAAAGCTGATGTGCACTCTGAGATTTTCTGTGTCATTTTTCAGCACCCCCGATAACTTTTTTTCATCGAGAAATGACCAGCCCTCCGAGCCGTTGACAGACCAATTCAACACGCCTGAACCCACATTTTTCAGAACAAAATTGCCTCGTATGCCTTCACCCGGTCCAATAACGCCCAGGTCTATTTCTCTCGGTGATGCATGGAGTACCGCGCGTTGATCATTCTTCTTTTCTTGTTTGGTGGTGGTTTCCTGTTTAATTTCTTTCTTTGACGAATTTTCCTGAGCGTACAGCCCATGGGGGCTGAATAACAGCATGACGATTTGAATGAAAATTATTGCTCCATAAATAACTCGGATCATGTATGTATACCCTTGCAAGACAAATACCTCACCTCTCCCCATGTAAAATCCCTCTAAATCTCCCTTTATAAAAGGGAGACTTAATGGGACAGGCGAGACGCCCGTCCTAAAATTTGTTGATTTTTAGCCCAAAGTCGTCAAGAACGCAATGGTTTTCCACAATGAAAATTCTTGACACGCCTCTGATATGAGAGATAGGGTACAAGGATTCAAGGGTTCGGACCCTTGAACCCTTTTTTTAGATATGCATCAAAATGATTTCAAATACTGGATCGCATTAAAATCCATCGAAGGCGTGGGCAATATCGGTTTTAAAAATTTGCTCGATGCCCTCGGTACACCTCGCAACGTATTTGACGCATCTTTCCACACACTCACAGTCGTTCCTGGAATCGGCCGGAAAACTGCAGCACACATCAGGGACTTCAACGATTGGCACACAATAGAAAAAGAGCTTGAACACATCAAAAAAAACGATGCGCAGATAATCACGTATCAGGATCCTCTGTATCCACAGAGGCTCTTGAACATCTATGATTTTCCCGTCTTCCTGTACGTGAAGGGAAGTTTGAAGGAAGATGATATCAATATTGCCGTGGTCGGTTCCCGTTTAGCAAGCACCTATGGTAAATTTTCCACGGAAAGACTCTGCCGTGAACTTGTATTGAAAGGAATCACTGTAGTGAGCGGCCTGGCGAGAGGAATAGACTCAGCCGCCCACAGGGGGGCTCTCACCGGCGGGGGGAGAACGATTGCTGTTTTAGGATGCGGTCTTGATATCGTCTACCCTTCCGAAAACGAGAAGCTCTTCGAGGAAATTGTATCCCATGGGGCCGTCATCACTGAATTCCCCTACGGCACACCGCCGAACGCACCGAACTTCCCTGCCAGAAACAGGATTATCAGCGGTGTATCCCTGGGCGTCGTTGTGGTGGAAGCGAACGAGAAGAGCGGCTCCCTTATTACCGCAAGACTTGCCCTGGAGCAGGGACGGGAAGTATTCGCCGTGCCGGGCACCATAGATTCAGCAGGCTCCCGCGGCACGCATAAATTGATCAAGCAGGGGGCAAAACTTATAGAGAATGTGTATGACATCCTGGATGAGATTCTTCCCCAGGTGGAAAAAACAGGGACAGCGCCCATATCCAAAGGGAGCACAGGAGTGGTTCCTCATTTTTCAGACAGCCACAAAAAGGAAAAAGAAGAAGCAAAAGTTTCCAACGTGCTGACCGATAAAGAGAATACCGTATTCAAAGCTCTCTCTTCACAGGCGACAGATGTGGATAGCGTAATAACCGCCACGGGTTTAAAAACACCCGATGTGTTAAATATTTTGTTGACTCTGGAGCTAAGAGGGATTATCAAGCAGCTTCCCGGAAAAAAGTATATCGTAACGGAATAAATTTTCTTAAAAAATAATCACTGGATTCCGGCTTTCGCGGGAATGACTATTTCTTTTAAGTATGTCGTTAAGGAGTAATAATGTCATCTTCACTTATCATCGTTGAATCACCAACAAAGATAAAAACCATTAAAAAATACCTTGGCCCGGATTTTGATGTCCTTGCCTCGATGGGCCATATTAAAGACCTCCCCAAAAGTAAACTGGGGATAGATTTGGACAGCCATTTTGAAGCCACCTATAATGTCATTGATGCCAGGAAAAAGGTAGTCAGCGCCCTCAAAAAAGCGGCAAAAGATGCGACGCATATCTACCTGGCGCCTGACCCTGACAGGGAAGGCGAAGCAATCGCCTGGCACATCGCCGAAGAGATAGGCACAAAAAATAAAGACATCCATCGCGTTCTCTTCAATGATCTCACAAAACGAACTGTTCTGGACGCGCTGAAAAACCCCCTAAAACTCGATACAAATAAGTACGACGCGCAGCAGACGCGCCGCATCCTCGACAGGCTTGTAGGATACAAGATAAGTCCTATTTTATGGGATAAAGTGAAGCGGGGCCTGAGCGCCGGCCGCGTGCAGTCCGTCGCAGTGAGGATCATCTGCGACCGGGAAGAGGAAATCCGGAAGTTTGTTTCTGAAGAGTACTGGCATATCACCGCCAGCCTCGAAGGCGCCAATCCTCCACCCTTCGATGCACGCCTGAATAAAATAGATGGGAAGAAGGCGAAGGTAACAAATGAAGCGCAATCCACAGAAATAACAGATTACCTGAAAACCGCACGCTTTACCGTGGTGAAGCAGGAAAAAAAGGAGGTGCGAAAATCCCCG
>JAFNGM010000140.1:0-5021 GCA_017885225.1 Syntrophaceae bacterium
GGGGCAGGTGCAGCCCTGCGGTTATCTGGAGCTCGATTGTGGCCAGCTCAAAGAGAAAGGATTTGAGGACATCTGGAATAATTCCCCCATATTCAAAGACCTGAGAAATCTGAATCACTACAAAGGCAAATGCGGCCGGTGTGAGTTTATTAAAGTATGCGGCGGGTGCCGGGCGCGGGCATACGAAATCACAGGAGATTACTTAGCCGAGGAGCCGTTCTGTATTTACGAACCGTGAAAAAGGGGACAAAGGAAAAAGGGGACAGGCTACTTTTTCTTTCATACCATTGCTTTTTCCTTTACAACTGAAAAAAAGTAGCCTGTCCCCTTTTTCCTTATTCACTATATCGTACGAAAGAAAAGTATTTTCGTTTGAAGATGAGGGTTATATTTTCCTGAACGAGCACACGGCGGCCTGCTTCAAGAGATCCCATCAGTGAGCCCTCAAGCTTCACAATTCTTCCGTCGTCAAGATCGACCATGTATGCTTTCCCGGCGGTTTCGCCCAACTGTGCCTGTTCACTTTTTTTTGAAGTACCCGGGATCGGCTGCCCGACGGGTCGTGGAGGATCAAACACTAAGACATAAAAAAATAATATCAGCACGATAATAACGGGAAGCCAGACAAAAAAGAAACGGTGTCCCTGTCTTCTTTCGGAATCCCGATATTTTGAAGGGTCTTTGCCTTTATTTCCCTGTTTTTTCTGCCGACTCACACTCTGCCCCCGTACAATATTTCTTTGATAACGTATACAGGCAAACTTATCAGATGGTTACAATTAATGTCAAGTTCGAGGTTTTTACGTAACTTGGCATTTCTTTATCTATAAGTGAAGATTGACAATTCTTAATCATTATGAAACATTGTCTCTGAAAATTTTTTTTGATTAACACATATATGAACTGAAGAACCTTTTGAAAATGGACGGCATTGACAAAAAGATTTTAAATATTATCCAGAAGGAATTTCCTGTGGCGGCGGAGCCTTTCAAGGTGATAGCGGAAAGAGTGGGCATCACGGAGGATGAAGTGCTGGAGAGGATTTCCAAGCTCAAGCAGGAAGGGATCATACGGCGGATCGGGGCGGTCTTCGATTCAAGAAAGATGGGCTTTGTGAGCACTCTCTGCACCGCACGGGTACCGGAAGAAAAATTAAAAGCCTTCGTCGAAGCCGTGAATTCCTATGCCGGCGTCACCCACAATTACCGGAGAAACCACGAGTATAACGTGTGGTTCACGTTCATTGCGCCTGATGAGGAAACGCTGGAAAAATTCCTGGCCGAAATACGCGACAGGACAGGCGTCATAGATATAATCAGTATGCCCGCGGTGCGGACGTTTAAGATTGATGCGAGCTTTGAATTGTAAGGAGACAACCACCCCCTGCCCCCGCCAGCGGGGGACAAGCGACTTTTTACGAGAGCGTCAAGGATAATGACGGAAAGCAAATAATGATTATAGAAAAAGAACAACCTACTCTGTTTTTAATCGACGGGAGCAACTACGTCTATCGCGCTTTTTACGCGATCAGGGAATTGTCCAATTCCAAAGGTTTCCCCACCAACGCCATCTACGGTTTTACCATGATGCTCCTGAAACTCCTGAAAGACTGGAAACCAGAATACATTGCCATTGCTTTCGACGTCAAGGGCCCCACCTTCCGCCATGATGCTTTCGAAGCATACAAAGCCACGAGAAGGGCCACACCAGATGCCCTGATACCGCAGATACCTTTCATCAAGGATATTGTTCGCGGCTTTTCCATACCTGTTCTCGAACAGCAGGGACTGGAGGCGGACGACATCATCGGGACCCTGGCCCGAAAGTACGCAGGAGAAGGGATAAAGACGGTCATCGTCTCCGGGGATAAGGATATGATGCAGCTCATCTCCGATGATATCACGATGATCGATACCATGAAGGATGTAACCTACAATGTCGAAGCCGTCAAAGAGCGCTTCGGAGTCGGTCCGGAAAAAGTGGTGGAACTGCTTGGTCTCGCCGGTGATCAATCAGACAATATCCCGGGAGTCCCTGGTATAGGGCCGAAAAACGCCCAGCGCCTGATTGAAGAGTTCGGGTCTGTGGAGGGCGTTCTCGCGAACGTCGAGAAAGTACGAAACCTCAAAACAAGGGAAAGCATCCGGGCATTTGCCGAACAGGCCAGAATGAGCCGGGAGCTCGCCACGATAAGAACAGACGCGGAATTTGATATCGACCTCGAACGCACACGCTACGCGGGACCTGACAATGAGGTATTAAAAACCCTGTTCAAGGAGTTCGAATTCTCATCGCTTCTTCAGGAATTGAAAATCAAGGAAGATGCGGTGGAGGGTCGCTATCGCCTCATTCTCACGGCAGATGAATTCACGGGCCTGCTCAAGCAGCTTGAGGGTGCAAAGGCATTCGCCTTTGATATTGTCATGAGTTCCGACGCCGCCATGCGCGCTGATCTTACAGGTATGGCGCTATGCCTGTCCGATGCGGAGGCATGTTACATACCCGTCGGCCACGATTACGTGGGTATGCCGGTCCAACTCAAGGCGAATGAACTCCTGAAAGGCATGGCGCCGTTTTTTGCCGATCAAAAGATCCGGAAGCACGGCCACGACATGAAGAACGCCCTGATTCTCCTGGCCAGGAATAATGTGGAGCTGAAAGGTTTGGAATGCGATACCATGGTGGCCTCCTATATCCTCAATCCTGCCAGGCACAGTTTTGAGCTTGCAGATGTGGTCAGGGATCACCTGCGCAAGCAAATCTCCGCGGTAAAGGATGTCATCGGCAGCGGCGCAAAGGCTATTCCCTTCAGTGTCATTCCTGTGGAGAAAATGATGGACTACGCCTGCCGCCGGGCTGATGCGATCTGCGCCCTTTCGGCGGTACTCTCCGAAAAGATCGTGCGGGACGGATTCGTGGACCTCTATTACCAGGTGGAAATGCCCCTTGTTTCCGTTCTCGCCGCCATGGAGAAAAAAGGGGTTCTTCTGAATACGGGGCTTTTAAAAGAAATGTCCGCAGAGATAGAGCAATTGATGTCCCTCACCGAGGAAAAAATCTACGGATTAGCGGGGGAAAAATTCAACATCAATTCGCCGAAACAGCTCCAGGTCGTGCTCTTTGAAAAGCTGGGCCTGCCCAAAGGGAGGAAGACGAAAGAGGGATATTCCACCGATGTCGATGTGTTGACCTATCTGGCCAGGAGCCACGAACTGCCCGCGGAAATACTGTCATACCGCGGTTTCGCGAAACTGAAATCAACCTATATAGACGCGCTCCCGGCGCTCATCAATCAGGACACAGGACGCATCCACACATCCTACAACCAGACAGTTACCGCCACGGGCAGGCTTTCCAGCAGCAACCCGAATTTGCAGAACATCCCCATCAGAACAACCGAGGGAAAACGGATCAGACAGGCCTTCATCGCCCCGGAGGGATGGGAAATCATCTCCGCCGATTATTCCCAAATCGAACTTCGCATCCTCGCCCACCTCTCTGACGACAGGGCGCTCACCGATGCGTTCATGCAGGGTGAAGATATCCATACGGCAACGGCGGCCAATGTCTTCGGCGTATTTCCCGCGACGGTCACCCCGGATATGCGGCGGCAGGCCAAGGTGATCAATTTCGGTATCCTCTACGGCATGAGCGCCTTTGGATTGTCAAGGGAACTGAATGTGGGCCAGAAAGTCGCTCAAACTTACATCGATGAATACTTCAACAGGTATCAGGGTGTGAGAGCATTTCTTGACGGCATCCTGGAGAATGCGAGGAAGAATGGATTCGTGACGACCCTTTTCAATCGACGCCGGTATCTCCCCGAAATCAACAGTGAGAATGCCCCCATCCGGCAGTTCGCCGAACGCATGGCCATCAATACTCCCATCCAGGGAACGGCGGCGGATCTCATTAAAATGGCCATGATTAATATCTCCAATTTTTTTGCGAAACGTCGCCTCCGGGCGCACATGATCATGCAGGTCCATGACGAGCTGATTTTTGAATGCCATCACAACGAAAAGGAAGAAGTCATGGCACTGGTCAAGAAAGAGATGGAAGAGGTGATCGCACTGAAAGTGCCTCTCAAGGTGGACATCGCCTCCGGCAGAAATTGGGATGAGGCGCACGGGTGAGACGTTCCAAGAACACCTGCAGTGTTAAATATATTGTATGAGAGGGTAACATGAATGTACCCTTAGCGTTAGAGTACGCCATGACAAAAAAATGGAAAATCTCCGCATATAATATTTCTTTCTTCAATCAGGATGACATGGTATTGAGAATCGGACGAGAACGAAAGGATCAGGTCAATGAGACTTGCCGTATTGGAAACGGAGCGATGTGTTGGCTGTCAGTGCTGCATGTTCGCGTGCTCACGAAGACAGGACGAGGCTGGCCTCACCAAGGCCTGTATTGCTGTGAAATCCGTCGGAGGTATGAAGCGGGGCTTTATTGTCATTGTTTGCCGTGCCTGTGAGGATCCCCCCTGCGCGAAAGTCTGTCCGACGAACGCCCTGGAGCCAAGAAAAGACGGTGGTGTGAAACTCAACATGGGAAAATGCATAGGCTGCGGGCACTGCCAGGATGCCTGCCTCATAGGCGCCATCCTCTGGGATGAGACCACGAACAAGCCCATGATCTGCATCCACTGCGGTTACTGCGTCAAATTCTGTCCCCACAAGGTCATAGGATTGGAGAAAAAGGAGGTGGCAGGCGATGTTAAAAGATGATTCTCTCGCCAACATCCTTTACATAAATCTCTCGAATAGAACCTTCACGACAAAAAAGAGACCGGAACTTTTTGAAAAATATATCGGGGGCGCCGGGGTGGCGATTCAGCTTTTGCATGAAGAATGTCCACCGGGCAGTGACCCTCTCGGCCCGGAAAACCCGATCATTTTTGCGGTGGGCCCCCTCAATGCGTTGTTCCCCCTGGCCTCGAAAACTGTTTCCATGTTCAAATCTCCCCACACTGGTAACCTGGGCGAGAGTCACTGCGGCGGCCGCAGCGCCGTGGC
>JAFNGM010000140.1:5121-8638 GCA_017885225.1 Syntrophaceae bacterium
CCCTTGTCTCATACGCCAGTGTAACCACCGAGACGTATCGTCATTTCGGCAGACTGGGATTGGGTGCCGTATTCGGGAGCAAGAAACTCAAGGCCGTTGCCATTTCCGGAAAGTCCTCCGTCCCTGTGACCGATTCCAAACTCTATCGGAAAATGTATGAGGAAATCTACCAGACGGCAGTGGAATCCCCGGTCATGAAGAAATACCACGATCTGGGAACTGCCGAGAATATTATTGCCCTGAATAAATTCGCCGGNNTTCCCCACGCGAAACCTCAAACAGGCGACATTCGAAAATGCCGCCGAGATTTCCGGCGAAGCCTTTGCCGCGGGATATTTAGGAAGGCGGCTGGCCTGTTCCCATTGCCCCGTGGGATGCATTCATATCGCCGCGCTCAGGGAACCCTATGAGGATGAACCGTATTACTATAAAACGTCGATGATCTCCTATGACTATGAACCTATTTATTCTCTTGGTTCCATGCTGGGCATTTCTACGCCCGAAGGCATTCTGAAATTGATGGATAGCGTTGAGACGTGGGGAATGGATGCAATCAGTGTGGGAGTGGTTCTGGCATGGGCGACTGAAGCGCAGGAACAGAAGCTTGTCTCTGAAAAGGAGACCATGGGAATTACATTCGCCTGGGGAGACCCGACCTCTTATATCACCGCGTGCCGGTTGATCGCTCTGCAGCAAAACGATTTCTACAAGGCCCTGGCCAGAGGTGTTGAACACGCCGCCGCGTTATACGGAAATGAAGATTCCGCCCTCGCCTTCGGGAAGAACGAAATGGCAGGATACCATACAGGACCGGCCACCCATGTGGGGAATCTGATCGGGTTGCGGCATAGCCATCTGGACAACGCAGGATACAGTTTTGATCAGAAGGTGCTTGCCCAGAAACAAATAAGTCCGGAAGAACTCGCGGAGATGTTGCTGGAAGAAGAAAAATGGCGTCAGATCCTCTCCAGCCTGGTAGTATGCTTTTTTGCGAGGGGAATCTATACGCCTGATATTGTAGCAAAACTGCTTCCTTTACTTGGATTTGATTTGAACATTGAAGAAATCAACAGAATCGGTACGGAGATATATCGTGAAAAGTACCGTTTTAAAACACAAGAAGGCTTTTCCCTGGACGATCTGCGCATCCCAAAAAGAATCTTTGAGACACCCTCCCCCGTCAAAAAATTTGATGAATCCTATATACGTCAAGCCCTTGCCCATGTGAAAAAAACTCTCGATAGACAGAGTGCTGACACTTGAAGACTCGTTGCGACTAGTGTTCTTCCGATCACTTCATTGTATCTAGTTCAAGTCTTTTGGCAGAGATAAACCGGACTATTTCGTACTCGAAGGGATGACCACTGTCGTAGTAGCGGAATTTTTCCCTGTGCCGCATGTCGATGGCCTCGAGGGCAAAGATTCCCGCCTCAATGGCGTCGCCGTTATCAACGTTCTCGAACGGGTCGATGGCGGTCATGACCGCCATGCGGATGCCGGCGTCGACTGCGAACCCGCCAGCGCTGCGGGCGGTATTGGGTCCGAGGATAGGCAGCACCAGGTAGGGGCCGGCACCAACCCCCCAGACGCCCAGGGTCTGGCCGAAGTCCTCCCGTTGCCTTTCCATGCCGAAACTGGTAGCCGGGTCGAAGAGGCCACCGATGCCAATGGTCGTGTTGGTGACAAAGCGGCCGAGCGTCACCATGGCCTTATTAAACTTCGCCTGGAAGAGACTGTTGTACAGGGTACGGAATTCCCCGACGTTGCTGAAAAAGTTTGTGACCCCTGTCTGGACGAAGGTGGGGGTGATGAACTCGTAGCCTGTCACCACCGGCAGGAAGATGTATTTATCGAAGTTGTAGTTAAACCGGTACATGCTCCGGTTNNATCGTGTGCATCGCCGGCACCTCCGGGCGGAGGTTGGCGGTGGTCGTGGCGCACCCGGTGAGGATTAAGGCCAGGGAGAGAAATATAAATGCCATGCATTTCCGGTGAAAGATACGGGTCATGGTGTGGTTCCTCCTTGTTTTTCAACGAAGCGGAAAAAGTCGGCTATGTAGGCCATGTTTTCCTTGTACTCGAGATTGCCGAGGTGGCCGCCCGAGGGATACACCTTGGTCCGCTCACCGAACAGGCTGCGGAGGTAGTCCAGGTCGGCCCGTGAGAGGATGAAGTCGTTCTCGTTGGTCATGACGCCGAATTTTTTAGAGGACTTGAGATACTCCTCGATACTCCTCAGGCTCTCGGCTTCGATGAGGGCTTCCCTGGTGAGCCCCGGCCGCTTCTTCTGGAAGTAGGGATAGAAGTATTCGTCAAAATACTGGAGGAAGCTGAGGTGAACACCTACCTGGAAATAGTCTCCGAGGGGGTCGTTCTTCTCCAGAACCCGGTTCTTCGGTACGATGTAGCCGCCGTTGGCCATGACGTCGGAGGCAAAGATCATTCCGGCCGAGCTGATGCGAAACGCAAGGGCTATCAGGCCACCCGCTTCATCCTGGTTCAGGAGGTGAGTTTTGTAGACAGCGTAGAGGAACTCGTCGTTGATGGCGATGAAATCGCCTATCCGATAGAATTCGGTGAACTTGTTGATTATGGAGTTGAAAAAGGCGCGAATTTTTCGGGGTCCGCCGGGGATCTTATCAAGAAGCGCCTCGATCTGCGACACCGAGCCATGGAGACTCACCGCCGGATTGATCATCAGGACCCGTCGGAAGTTAAAGCTCTTGCGCTCCTCATCCAGTTTGGCCACGAAGGCGGCCTGGGTACCGCCGAGACTATAGCCGGCGAGGGAGAAGTCGGATACCTCGATGTCCTCCTTCACCTCTTTCATAACCTTCTCCAGGGCTGTGTAGATGTCCGCCGCATCCTCGGCCAGGTCGCCGGGAACGTGGCTTCGGGAGCCGGAGATGATGAAGTTGGGATGGGTCGGATTGGGCAGGGCAATAACATGGTATCCCGCCTTGTAGAGTTGCTTCATGATTGGCTGCAGCCGTGGTGCCCTGTCGTTTGCCCCGGTGCCGGGGATGAGAAAGACCAGCGGAGCTTTCTGCTTCTGGAATACCGCGGTAAATCTCAGCCCCTCGTCATAAAAGAAGACATCCGGCTTCTGAATATCCGGAATCACGTCCAGCACGATCCGTTTCATCGGGATCTCCGCCGGGAGTTCTGCCTTGAACTGATTCGGGGTCCCCAGGATTGTGGACGCGTATGGTCCCGGGACCGGGTAGCCATAGCCGTCATCCGCCGCCGGGCAGAGCGCCGGCAGCAAAATGAAGACGGCCGCAAGCAGCAGTTTCAGGTGCCTCATGCAATTATTCTCCTTACCTCTTCGGATGGGTGCGTCATTCTCGCAGATGAACGAGCACGTCGTTGCTTCTGTATCCATAATGTATTGATAAGCAATCCCTTGTTCCTCGTGAACAAAGCATATATAAAAACCACGATTGTGTGTCAATGAAAACGTTGGCCTTATGCAATTCTTCGGCTACTTCGCAGTATACCCGCGGGCATCAAGGCA
>JAFNGM010000141.1 GCA_017885225.1 Syntrophaceae bacterium
GGCCGGGGGGCCGGGGGGAGCACCCCAGCTTCTAAGAAGTAACACTTGATAAGAATGCTTCACGATAAGCGTGCTTATTAGTCAGACGTAGGTACTCCCCAGAACTCACACTTTTCGCCACAGTACGGTATTTCTTTTCTCCTTCCTGATGTATGAAGTTCTCTCATTTTAATTCTTTTTTCACTATTCCAACATTGTTCTAACGTTATGTCATAAAGATTTCCAAGACGTAGTTCTCCTTCTGGATCAAAGCGTACACAGCAAGACACATTACAGAATCTGTCTATTGCTAACCTTGTCATAAAATCCCAACATACACCACACTCAGGGATGGTTGCTGGTTTGCGGTATCCCACACTTCCTTTCGGCTGGTGCAGGGTTCTTCTCACAACAATCAGACCAAGTTCAAGATACTTCTCTTCGTTTTCAATATTTCCCACGAACCTCAAAGTGACAAAAGGTTTCTTATCGCCTTTTGTAGCTATGAATTCACGAAGAGTCTCAAATTGAAATTTTTTTTCGGCCTTATCATCATTCTCAATTACTGAAATTGAGACCGCATCCAAATTATTTACTATCTGGTCATACTTCTCCATCAGATGTTTTCCATTAGTTACAGTGTAAACAAAACAACCTCTCTCTTTAAAAACAGTTACACCCTCTCCAAAGCGTGGATGTAACATGCTTTCGCCATTATTGTGGGTTGCTATTACAACACCTTCCGGAACTTGCAAAGCAATCATCTGAATCATATCAATACTCATATCTCCATAGTTATCTATTCCGTATAATTTGTCACGCTCACGTCTTCCACAATGCCAACAAGCCTTAGAACATCTTGATGTGAACTCGACATTGATTTGTGTAAGACCATTGAAACCTTTGCCCATAATAATCATTCTCCATAGCAGCGGCAGCGGATAAATTAGCCAATGGCTTTTATTGTATTCATAGAGCTATCCTTTTCGGCGCAACTTTTTAATAATTGGCTCCTCACGTTTAATGACTCTTTTCACACCATCACCCAGTGAGGTTTCGACCAGACGTATGTCACTTACGGTTTTTATTATACCGCTCGGTCCTAAAGATGCAGCATGATCAGATCCCCACATAGCTCTATCGAGTGTGATGTGCCGTTCCACAACGCATGCTCCGAGAGCCACAGCAGCAGAAGAAGATGCTATACCGGTCTCGTGACCGGAATAACCTATGGGTACACCATAACGTTTTTGCAGCACCGATATAACAGACAGGTTGAGTTCTTCGTAAAGTGCCGGGTAAGTACTCGTTGTATGCAATATTATCAGATCGTCTTTCCCGAGAATATCAACGGCATGATCGATCTGTTCCAACGTGCTCATCCCCGTAGACATTATAATTGGTTTCCCTTTTGCCTTGGTATAGCGAAGGAGATCATCGTCCGTAAGACTGGCGGATGCGATCTTATAACAGGGTACATCGAATTGAGCAATAAAATCAACAGACCCTTCGTCCCAGCATGAAGCAAACCATGGGATCTTTTTGTCTTGACAATAATTATCGATTTCCTGATATTCTTCGAACCAAAACTCCAAACCGTATTTTAAGTCGCCATTCGTTTCTCCAAAAGGGCTCTCACGAGGTTTTGCTAATTCTTCTGCTGAATAAACGACATCAATCGTTCGCTTCTGAAATTTAACTGCATCACATCCTGAAAACTTGGCGAGGTCGATCAATCTCTTGGCGATATCAATATCGCCATTATGATTGATGCCAATCTCGGCAATGATGTAGCATGGTTGTCCATTCCCGATGCTGCTATTGCCTATCGTTACTTGAGCCATATCGCCTCCTTATAAATTATGCTGAGAAAGTAGACTATCTTTCTTGTCTCGCATACCATTTAATAGTTTTTTTAATTCCTTCTTCCAGCGAAATCCACTGATGAAGGTTCAGCTCTTTTTGTGCGCGTTTTGTATCCGGCACATACATTTCGTCTCTCTGTCCTGATATCGGTGATTTTGCAATCATCACCTCCATAGGATTTGGAAATGCCAAAGCGATGCGCTGTGCCAGATCTCTGATTGTAACAGGTTCCGCAGAACCAACATTATATGGGCGCGAACTTTCTCCCTTAAATAGAATCGTCCACAGCCAACCCATCAAGTCTGCCGCATATAAATAGGAGCGGTATGGCGTCCCATCGCCTTTGAGTATTATTGGGCCACCGTTTAGGCCGTCGCGGATGAAATTTCCTGCGGCATAGTTACTGTCCAGCGGCAAATAGGCGCCTAAAAAAGAAAAACAACGAGCGATTTTGACTTCTATGTTGTAATTTTTTGCGTATTCGCTGCATAACAGTTCAGCCTTGAATTTTCCATCTCCATGGGCATAGCGGAAATCATCTATATTACGAGTTCCTGTGTAATCTTCAGAAATGCAGAGCATGTCTGGAGGTTGAGGGCCATAAACTGTACCGGAGCTGGTAAATAAGATTTTTTTTGTGCCGCATATCTTCGCAAAATCCAGCACATGTTTTGCAGCCTGGATCATATGATTCGTCATTAATCGGCAATTTTGTTCTTTTACATAATCCAGCGCTTCATTAGATGCATGGACGATATAGGAGAAATTACCTATCGGAAAATCAAAATCCTTCACATCGCCGACATGAAAATTGATAGCAGGATGTGCAGCCAGATGCGGAGCTTTTTTCCGAAATCTGTCAGGATTTCTGGTCAAAACAAGTGCCGAAGCATTTAATCCCAGTTTGTCGTTGACCCAAGCAAGACTCTCCAGGAGCCAGCATCCGAAAAATCCAGTCCCTCCAGTTATGAAGATTCGCTGATTTCGCAGCTCATCCCAAAGGTTTCCCGTATGAGTCAGGATATGGTCTAAATCGTCTGTAAGAGTATTGTGCACTTCTCTTACCAAGACTTCCATGGTGGATTCCCGCTTTCCCAGAGCGAATCAAGATATCTCAAGTCGCGGGTCGTGTCCATGCACTGCCAGAAACCCTCATGCTGATAGGCGCAGAGGTGACCATCAACCGCCAGTCTCTCCATGGGAGCGTGTTCCCACATAACGTCGCCATCTATGTAATCCAGTGCCCCTGGCTCTATGACAAAGAATCCCCCGTTGATCCACGCTTCATGCAGGGTGGATTTCTCTTTGAAGTGGCGGATTTGGTGGCCATCAAACTGCAAAGCCCCAAAACGGGCGGGTGGCCTCACGGCGGTCAGCGTAACAAGCCCTTTCTGGGCATAATGGAAGTCAAGCAACTTACTGATGTCGACATTGCTTACTCCATCACCGTAGGTCATCATAAAAGTTCCCTTGCTGATAAACGGTTCCAGTATTTTCATCCGCTTTCCCGTCAAAGAGGCCTGTCCTGTATCAATCAAATGGACTTGCCAAGGATCTAACTCGTTATCGTTGATCATCTGAAAACGACCATCTCTGACAGATACAGTGAAATCGCGGTTTAAAGAATGAAATTCGTAAAAGTAGCGCTTAATTTGTTCACCTTTGTATCCCAAAGCCAGGAAAAATTCATTGAAACCATAGCGAGAGTAATGCTTCATAATATGCCAGAGAATAGGCCGACCGCCTATCTCAACCAATGGCTTGGGACGTATTTCCGTCTGTTCTGCCAGTCGTGTTCCCATTCCGCCGCACAATATGACGACGGGTATGTCTTTATTCATTGTGCCTCCTTTGATAGACATCTGAGATGCGTAAATATTTCATTCCCAAGCATCTATTCGGATAGATTCTTCCTTTATACCTGTAATGAGTAGATCCTCAGCAAAAGCCTTAAGCATTTGAGGAGGACCTGAGATATAAAAAGTGGCCTCAAAAGGATTTCTTATCTTTGGCAACAGTACTGGCAAAGAAATGCGCCCAATGAATTCATTTTTCTCGTTCATGACGGCGGACGTGCATTGACTGTTCACATCCTCTTCCACAAAGAGAAATATGTTCAACTGAGGGATTTCTTTTGCTCGTTGTTCCAGTAAAACCCGATAAATGAGAAGGTCTCTGTTACGCGCTCCATATGCAAGGTAGACCGTGTGCCTGAACTCCGGTTTCAGTCCATCCAGAAAGGCGGTGAAGGCAGTGATACCTGTGCCTCCCGCGATAAGCACTATATCGCTCTTGCCGTCGATGACAAAATCGCCATAGGGCAGCTTAATCCAGATACGCTGCCCCTTGTGGAGTTCTTTTTCCATACGTGCGGTGAAACGACCGCGTACGGAATAGGATATTCGCAAATTCTGGCGATGTGAGGGTGAACTTGCAATGGAGAAGACCCGAGACTCCGGCCAGAAACTGCTTGGATCGTAATCATCGAGGGCCAGGTGCAGAAATTGACCAGGGTGAAAGCGCGGCAGCGTCCGTTCCGGTTCGAGATCAAGGGTATATACATGTTCGCCGTGGCTGACAATTTTTTCTACTTTACAGATAAGCTTTTGTACTACAGCCATTCTATCACCAGACTAAATTTCGATTGTGTCCGCGCGCTCACCGCGCATAAAGCGCTTGAAGGTGGTTGCGATATGTTCTAACTGATTATCATCAATGCCCGGGTAAACCCCAATGAAGAATGTATTATTCATGATGAAGTCAGTGTTTTTCAAATCACCGACAACCCGATGAGGGATGGCTTCGTAAGCGGGGTGACAGAGCAGGTTTCCGCTGAAGAGATTGCGCGTTTCAATCCGGTTTGTTTCCAGAAAACGCGTCAGGTCATTGCGGGAAAAGCCCGATCCCTCCCGTACAGTAATGACAAAACCAAACCAGGAAGGGCTTGAATGTTCTGTCGCTCTCGGCAGAATAAGGCGGTCTTCATAGGGCTTCAACATTTCCATAAGAGCCTGGAAGTTGGCCTTGCGCTTGGCAATAAAGGAAGGCAACTTCTTAAGTTGCGCGCACCCGATTGCTGCCTGCATATCCGTAACTTTGAGGTTATACCCAATATGGCTGTAAACATACTTGTGATCATACCCGAATGGCAGGGTGCCGAATTGCTGGCTGAAGCGCTTGCCACAGGTGTTATTTTCCCCCCCCGCGCAATAGCAGTCACGCCCCCAGTCACGAATGGAACGCACAATGCGGGCCATAAGTTCATCGTCTGTGACGACGCAGCCCCCTTCACCCATGGTGATGTGATGTGCGGGATAAAAAGAGAATGTAGATAGGTGCCCGAAGGTTCCTGTCAATTGTTCCCTGTATTGTGATCCGAGGGCATCGCAATTATCCTCAATGAGCCAAAGATTATGAGTTTTTACCAGATCCAAAACCACATCCAGATTGAAAGGTACTCCCATCGTGTGGGCCATCATAATGGCACGGGTTCTGGGGCTCACGGCACCGGCAAGCCGCTCAGGAATTGCGGTATAATCACCAAGATTGACATCAACAAATACAGGTACTAGCTGGTTCTGCACAATGGGTGCCACCGTTGTGGGGAATCCAGCTGCCACAGTCAGGACTTCATCTCCCGGTTTCAGACGGCGATCTCCCAGTTTTGGGGAGGTAAGTGCTGTCATGGCAACAAGGTTCGCCGAGGAGCCGGAGTTTACTAAGAATGCATTAGAGAGGTCGAGGTACTCTGTGAATTCTGCCTCGAATCGCTCTGCATAGCGGTTTGCCGTAAGGTAAAAATCAAGGCTCGCGTCAATAAGATACCTGAGCTCCTCTTCATCGAAAACCCGTCCTGCATAGTGAACAAGATCACGGGAAGGATCGAACAACTTGTTCTCGAATTTCTCCCGGTAATACTGTGATACAAGGCGTAGTATTTCCGCTCTTAACATTGCTGAATCCGGCATGTAAACCCCTTTATCCGATGTGCTTAAAAATAATCGTTGTTAAACACTCCAGGCTAATTTCTGCACCTTTGCCTGTTTCGTATATGTCCGTATCTGTTGAGTGCACACATCGAACATGTTTTTATCACCGGCATAGAAAGACTTGTACCAGTCTGCTGTCATGTTCAGACATTGTTCAATATTCAACGTATTATGCCATTTGAGATATGTATGTGCCTTGTCGCAGCAGAGCCTTAATGTAAAGGCTTCGTGGGGTGAATCCGGAGTGGAAGTATCCAGCCACTTTCCAGAACCCCATTGTTCTATGAATTTGCCGACTACATCTCCTACTCTCAAGTGATCAGAATCATTTGGGCCGAAATTCCATGACCCTCTATGGAATTCAGGATTTTCGTGAATAAGCGTCCCGAGCCATAGGTATCCGGCTATAGGTTCCAATACATGCTGCCACGGGCGAATCGCTCCCGGATTCCTGACGCCGACGGGCTTGTCCTGGACCAGCGCACGGACGCAGTCCGGTATGAGACGGTCTTCTGCCCAGTCACCGCCGCCTATCACATTGCCCGCCCGCACCGAGGCTATGCCTGTCTGCGTACCGACGAAAAAAGATTTGAGATATGCATTGAACACCAGTTCTGCACATCCCTTGGACGCGCTGTAAGGGTCATTTCCGCCCATGGGGTCGCATTCGCGATAGCCCCAAAGCCATTCGCGATTTTCGTAACATTTATCACTTGTCACATTGACGAATGCCCTGACTGTAGGATTGAGGCGAATTGCCTCCAGGATATTGATGGTGCCTCCCACATTTGTATCAAATGTCATTTTTGGTTCCGAATAAGAACGTCTCACAATGGCCTGAGCCGCCAGGTGAAACACAAATTCCGGCTTGTATTCTTGAAATATTTTCTTCAAATGATCGAGATCACGCACGTCGCCTATTATGTGATTAATGTGGGCCCCGAGGTTACAGGCCATATAGTTGTTTGGCTGCGTGTCCGGTTCCAGGGCATAGCCTACAACATCTGCGCCCAGTTCCTTCAGCCAGATTGCCAGCCACGATCCCTTGAAGCCGGTATGACCGGTGACGAGGACTCTCTTGTTTTTATATATTTCATATAATTTCGTGGTTGTCATATGGTTAGTTTCCAATGCATTTCCTTTTGTTATGCCCTCTTTCTTGGTACAGCTCCGCCCTCTCGATTACATGCATGGGAGCCATTGTATGAATCCAGGCGAATACATGATACTTTGAGATATGCAAATATTCACGTCCCCGTGGGGTTATAAAGGAGAACCTGCCTTTAATCTCCCCTCTTAATACACGCTTTTAATCCTTGTTCTCAGATGATTGAGTCAAATCCGCCATTTCATTTGTCAGCTTTGTTATTTCAAGTTCAATCTCTTCATATTCTTTCATTTTTCTTTTGAGAAAGTAGTAGGTAATCCTGGTCTTTTCCTCAAAGCCCTTTGGCGTTATGTAGTAAAGATATGCTTTTTTATTGTTGGAATTCTTGAAATTATTCACCTTGATGTGGCCCTTGTGAATCAAGACTTTGATGAGGAAGTTGACCTTTCCCAAGCTGATGCCCATGCGGGAAGACAACTCACGCTGGGTCATTTCAGGTGAATTGTTGATTTCCCTGAGCAGCTGGAGGACTTCCTCTCTTTCAGGATTTGTGTTGTTTAGTTTAGGCATAGGCTTGATAATTAGTGTGTTCATTTAATGAACAGAGCATGCAGTCTAATGAACTGAGGGGGCAAAGTCAAATAAAAAATTGAGTTTTTTTGCTTACAATGTAAATATATTCTGTGACACAATTTCTTGATTTTAATCGCATTCCATATATGTTATGTAGCGCATACGCGTACAGGATTTCTCACTTTGTTCGAAATGACACAAGTAAAGGGATGTCGAAGATCGCATAACTTGAACTCTCATAAGCGGTAATCATGATGAAACAAACATTAGGCACAAGAATAGCATTGGCAATTTTTGGCGCCATTCCTTTGACGGTGAGAAAATCTTTTTTTGTTTCCTTGTCTTTGCTCTTCTATTATGTGCATACCCGGCGGCGCCTGATTACCATACATAATCTCAAGTGCGCGTATCCGGAAAAAAGCATTTCTGAGATTACCGAGATTGCCAAGGGTGCATATCGAAACTTCGGCATAGTGGCGGCGGAGTTCTTTGATATTCCCTCACTGAATAGAGAGAATCTGAACAATATCATTGAGACGGAAGGTCTTGAAAACTGCAAAAAAGCCCTGGAAAAAAACAAAGGACTTCTTTTATTCGGTGCCCACTTTGGCAATTGGGAACTTGGGGCAAGCGCCCTTTCCCTTTTGGTTCGTCCCATTCTAATAGTGTATAGACGAATGGATAATCCGTTTCTGGAAAATATTATCACATGGGTGAGATCGGTGAGCGGAAATATTCTCCTCTCAAAGAGCCGCGCCATGAGACGTTTGCTTCGCCACTTAAAAGACAAGGGTATCCTCGGCATCCTTATCGATCAGAACTGGTCTCGCCAGGAAGGGTGTTTTGTTGAGTTCTTTGACCGTCCGGCATGTACTACCAACGGCCTCGCACTGCTTGCCCTTCATACAGAAGCGCCTGTCGTTCCCGCTTTTATGGCAAGAATGCCCAATGGGAAATATCGGCTGATGATAGGAGAGGAGGTCGTATTAACCAGAACAGGTGATAGCCAAGAGGAGATAATTGTCAATACACAGAAATTCACGAGGATCATTGAAGACATGGTAAGGCAATATCCGGATCAATGGTTCTGGCCTCACCAGCGCTGGAAAACGCAACCTTTAATTGACGCAGAGAACACAACCGCACCGAAAATGCCGGAGTAGCGCCATCCCGACGCTACCTGCCTCCCCCAGCCCCCTCCAGAGGGGGACAGCACCTTTCCTGATGTTGGTATTATAAGTTTTTGGATAGCTTGAGAATATCGGTGATCAGGTTTTGACGCGGAGGAACATAACCGTGGAGGCTGCGCCCAATACAATATTTGCAAACCACGCTGAAATGATGGGGGGTATGGTGCCGGAACGGCCCACAGACAGAGCGAAGGCATGGACAATCCAATAGGAAAATCCGATGACAATGCCGACCCCGATGCTTTGCATGATACCGCCGCTTCGTTCCGTTTTCATGAGAGAAAATGAAATACCAATAATGACAAGAATGATGCTTACGAAACCGAAGGCTACCTTTCCATGCATATCAACAATATACCGTGTGGCATCGTAGCCTTCAGATTGAATTTTCTTGACATACCTTCTGAGCTCTGCGTAGCCCATGGTATCGGCTTTTTTTTGAATAACATTGAAATCAGATGGTGTTTCAGGAAGATCTATTACTTTGGTAGAAATATATTCGAGGGAGGGAAAGTCACCTTCGGTGAATCGAGTGCTCAATACATTGTAAAAGACCCATTTCCCTTCTTTCCACTCGGCTTTTTCCGCGTCAATCCGCATCTTCAAAGTAAAGTCCTTGTCTATATAGTTTATAGTAATTCCCTGCAGTATATTCGTTTTTGGATCGAACATCTTGAAATTGTAAATACCGTCTTTTCCCCTGTACCAGAGCTGATTCTGTTTGAAAGATCCCATGGGCTCCTGCTTTTGCACTTCCACTGATTTGATATGTTCCGCTTTCTGGTTACTGTATGGCGTAGTGAATTCGCTGTTGAGGAAGGCGACGACACAAATGAACGCAGACGTGATAATCACAGGCAACGATGTTCTGTAAAGGCTGATTCCGTTCGCCTTCATGGCAACAATCTCAGAGTTTCTCGAGAGAGAGCTGAAGGTGATGAGGGAGGCAAGCAATACAGACGCCGGAATAACTTGGGAAATCATCATCGGAATCCTGAAGAGAAGAAACGATNNAAAAATTCAACAATCAGGAAAAGCGCAATAAACAACAGGAGGACGAGAACAAAAATCCGGATGAATTCTTTTGTCACGTAACGATCGAGAATGGTCATAAATCAACGGCCTTTTTCTTTTCCGACGAGCTTTTTCAAGAATGCCCACATAGTATGAATGGTGACAGGTCTGTCTTTTGCCGCCATTATCAAAAGGGAAATTCCGGCCATACAGAAAATAATATTGGGAGCCCAGGTTCCAATGAATGGTGAGAGCCTGCCCGTATCTGCAAGCGCCTCTCCGCCAAGACGGATGATGTAATAGATAAACACGATGAAAATACCTATCGTGAACCCTCTCGCTTTTACTGCCCTATGCGATCTGATGCCTAAGGGAATTCCGATTATGCCGAAGACAATGCATGCAAAGGGGGTCGCGATTGTCTTGTGAAACTCAATGGAAAGTTCCCTCAAGAATCTTTCTTCCAGTCCAGCCTTTTTAAAGTTTTCGGCAATTTCCCAGAGTGTCATCTCGGAAGACTTCTTTATGATGACTTTCTTTTCTTCAGCGAGTGAAGATTCTATATCGAGATTAATATCATATACGCTGAAATCCATTTTCCGATAATTCTTGAGTTTTGTATCGACGCTGTGAGTACTTCCGTTTTCAAGTCTGAGGGTTATCGTCATCATGTTGGGATCTGATACAAGATAGCCTTTCTTCGCGACAATGGTGCTCGGTTCTTTCATCATCCTTGAATCTGAAATGATGACGCCCTCCATGTAATCGCCGTGGACAGGGATATTTTCCGCGTAAAGGAGGATGCCTTTGAAATCATCATTGAACACTTTTTCTTTTATGCCTACACTTGCCTTTTTCTTCGCGATGGTAAAAAGTAACTTCTTCGACTCATATTTGCTGTGAGGAACTAAGAAAATGCTCGTCACCGCCGTCAGGATAAAGGCGATAAATGTCGCGAAGGCGATAGGAACGATGAGTCTATATAAACTTACTCCGGATACCTTTAAGATCGTTATTTCATTGTCACCGGACAGTCTTCCCAATCCGATCAAAATTGATATCAGGAGCGATATGGGAATGGTGAGCATCAGGAACGATGGCGTTAACAAGAGAAAAAGTTTTGAGATGTCGATGAAACTCACACCTTTGTTGACCATTAAATCCATTAACTGGAGAATTTTCCCCATAAGAAGGACAAAGGTCAAAACAAAAATGATCAGGAAGAACGGATATGAAATTTCTTTCAGAATGTAGCGATTGATAATTTTGAGCATAACTCTTTACAGACACCTGAACACTGTATTCTGGAATGCAGAGTAACATGTTTTTGAAGACATTTGTCAAGGAAAAGATCGGGAGACGAAACTCGACTTTTGCGAATCCGTCCAAATTGGTATAGTCACGATATTATGAAAGTTGTTTTGCTTCATCAATCAGCATGATCGGAATGTCATCTTTAATCTCGTATAGCAGTTTGCACCGGTCACAGATCAATCCATCTTCCCCTTTGTTCAGGTGAATGTCTCCCTTGCACTTGGGGCATGCTAATATATTCAGCAGTTCCTTACTGATTGCCATGTGTATTCTTCCTTTCTACTGCCTGTCGCGCATGATCCATGTGATTGCATCGAGAATGTCTTCGGCGATATAGTCGGGCCTGACGGCTTCTGCCGAACCCGGTGTGAAGTCTTTCTCGATGGTGTTTAGACCATAACCTGTCTTCACCAGCACGCCTTTTGCTCCGACCTTGCCCGCAACCTGAATGTCCTTCGACATATCTCCTACCGTGTAAGATTTTACGAGATCGATGCCCATATCTTCCGATGCCGCAATGAGCATCCCTGCCTCAGGCTTTCTGCATGAACAGGACTGGAGATATGCCCCGATACCTTCCGTCGGGTGATGGGGGCAGTAATAAAATGCGTCAACGAAAGCCCCCCTTTCCCGGAGAATTTTCTGGATATGGGTGTGAACCGTTCCGACGAATTCCTCGGTGAAGTAGCCTCTGGCAATTCCTGACTGGTTGCTCATTACGACGGCCTTCATGCCGCTTTCATTGATTATCCTTATCGCTTCCGCTGCATTGGCAAACAGTTTCAGCTTGTCGATGCTGTCTAAGTATCCCACCTCTTCATTGATCGTCCCATCCCTGTCCAGAAAAACCGCCGTATTTTTTTTTGTTCGCGTCATGTTCTCACTTTGTTTATATTCGTATAAAGTTTAAATACCTCCTCTCCCTTGATGGGAGATTTGTCCCCCTCTGGAGGGGGCAGGGGGAGGATTAAGGGAAATATTCATTTAAGCTTTTCGAGAAGCAGTGCAGTAAATTCATCACGAGAAGGACGCATCTCCATCTCAACCCTTACGATGAGAACTTCCTTCAGGAAGTCGGCAAATTCGGTCAATCGGATGCCGTCTTTTTCCGTGGTCACAAGGATTTCCGCCCCTGACGCCGATTTTTCTCTTCGTATCTCGTCGACATCTTCTGATGTAAAACGGTAATGGTCAGGGTAGGGCAAGAAACCGACCAGTATCCCGCCAAGTGATTCAATTGTTTCCCTGAAGTTTTCCGGGGAGCCGATCCCCGCAAAGGCGCAGATTTTCTTTCCGCCGATGTATTCCAGGGGAAGAAGCTTTCCCGTGTTTCCCCACACAAGGTCTTTAGGGCTCAGGTATCCTGACAGCACGGGGAAAAACGTGCCTAT
>JAFNGM010000142.1 GCA_017885225.1 Syntrophaceae bacterium
CCATGGCTCCCAAAGTTCTCGATGAGAATGGCAAGGAAGTGTATGGCTCCATGAATGTGGACAAGGAATACGCCGTTCAACAAGGCATGAGCGGTTATGCGCGGGATCTTACGGCAGCGCAGAGTAATCCGAGAGTGACAAATAATCCCCTAAGCGTGAAGGGAGTCAAAACCGAAGGACCCGGCAGGGCTGACATAGTGATCAGTAACGCTGATGCGGATAAAATCAGGGGAGCTTCGGAGAATCTTACCTTCTTGAAAAAATGCCGTGTCATGATCGTTCTGGATTGAGCTGGCTGTTGCACTCAACTTACTATGACCGCAGTTACCATATGAAGGTGACTGCGGTCTTTTCATATTGTTCATCTTCAAAAAAAATTGCTGGCATCATAAGAGGTCAAGGGGTCCAGTGGTCAAGGGTTCAAGTGAAAAGACCATATCCTAAAACCCTTGAATCCTTGAACCCTTTTTTATGATAGGTGACCGAATTTGGACGCGAAAATAGTTGTTCTGCCTGAGAGTCTAACCAGTAAAATTGCAGCCGGAGAGGTTGTCGAAAGGCCCGCTTCCATTCTCAAAGAACTTTTGGAAAATGCCCTTGACGCCGGTGCTACGGATATCTCTATCGAACTGGAAAAAGGAGGGTGCGGATCAATCAAGGTTGTCGATAATGGTGAAGGTATCAAACACGCAGAGGTGCCCCTTGCGTTTGAACGTTTCGCCACCAGTAAGATATACGATTTTGATGATATTTATAAAGTGAGATCGTATGGCTTTCGAGGGGAAGCCCTGCCAAGTATTGCCGCGATTTCCCGCGTTGAGATGGTAACGAGGAAGCGGTCTTCTCTCTCAGGTACGAGAGTGATTATTGAGGCGGGACAGATCAAGACCATGGGCCACGCAGGATGTCCCGTCGGTACATCCGTATTGGTGAGTCATATTTTCGACCCTGTTCCTGTACGGAAAAAATTTCTCAAGACAGAGATGACTGAGCAGGCATATTGTATGGATGTAATTTCGAGAATGGCTCTCTCTCACCATGAGGTCCGCATAAAAGTTGCGGCTCGCGGCAGGGAGATTTTGAATATACCGGCTACCCGGGATATTCCTGAGAGGATTTCTCTTGTCTTGGGGACAGATTTTAAGGACGGCACGATACCGGTGAAAGGCAACAAGGGAAGTATAACGCTCACGGGATTTGCCTCTAAACCGGAGTACAGCCGGTCCAGTACAAAACAAATATTTTTTTATGTGAATAAAAGATTTGTGAGGGACTACCTTTTGAACCATGCCGTTATGACGGCGTATAGACATGTGATTGAGGCAAAGAGGTATCCCGCGGCAATTCTATTTGTTGATCTTCCCACGGAAGACGTTGATGTGAATGTCCATCCTGCGAAAATGGAGGTTCGCTTCCGAAATCCGAGGTCCATATATGATATTGTCGCTGAGACCATGGTGAGCGCATTATCCAACATTGGGCCTGTCGTACCAGAAGGGAAAGGCCGGATGATGCCGGAGGGCTATAGTCAAAGGGTGCAAGAAGCATTGAAGCGGTATACAATATCTATGGGAAGTGGGAAGCTGTTTTTTCACAGAAGTGTTGGTGATGCAAGGGAGACTGCCTCCATATATGCGAAGATACAGGATAAAGGTAAAGATATTTTGCAATTTCAAGGATTGCCGGAAGAAAGTGACGCAGAAAAGGAGGTTACGAAAAAAAGCCTGAACTTTGCCGATCTGGAATATATCGGACAGATTGCCGGCACATACCTGGTTTTTTCTTCCACCTCAGCGCTGGTCCTCATGGATCAACATGCCGCTCACGAAAGGATCCTTTTTGAAAAACTTAAAAAAAGGTCTCCTGCATCGGGTGAAAAGATGATCGGCCAGACACTGCTGATCCCGGAAGTGGTGAGTCTCTCACCCGGAGAGTTCGCGACCTTGTTGGAATCAATAAAAATTATTAATGATTCAGGCATAGAAGTGGAGCTGTTTGGGGAAAAGACGGTTATTATGAAATCTTTACCGGCAATGCTTTCTCATGTTGAACCTAAAGCATTGTTGTGCGAGCTCCTTGAAGAATTTTCGAAAACGGAACGATCACTGGGCTTAGAAGAACGGAAGGAAAAGATATGTGCTTTATTGGCCTGCAAGGGGGCAGTAAAGGCAAATCAGAAACTTTCTGAATCGGAGGTGGAAATGCTGTGCAGGAATCTTGATGCAACACCATTTTCTTCAACATGTCCTCATGGACGGCCTGTGGTTATTTCATTCAACACAGGGGATCTGGAAAGGATGTTTAAACGAAAATAACTCCATGTATGCGAATGATATGAAACCCCGCCTTATCGTGATCGTTGGTCCTACGGCTGTCGGGAAGACGGAATTGGCGATCAGGCTCGCCCATGAATGTGATGGCGAGGTCATCAGTGCCGATTCAATGCAGGTATACCGGTTCATGGATATCGGTACGGCGAAGCCGACTGTTGAAGAACGGTCTTTGGTGCATCACCATCTCATCGATGTGGTGAATCCGGACGAGCAGTTTAATGCGGCCATATTTATTGAAATGGCACGGAAGATCATCAGGGAATTGCACAGTCGGAGAAAGCCCATATTTGTGGTGGGTGGTACGGGTCTGTATGTAAGAGCNNGTTGTCCGGATCATCAGGGCTCTGGAGGTTATGGAGCTCTCCGGTGAATCAATTGTGAGAAAGCAACAAGACCACGGATTTGATGATAGGCTCTATGAATACACGAAAATAGGTCTGACAGCGGAGCGGTCCCGGATATATGAGAGGATAGATCAGAGAACGGACAATATGATGAGGAGCGGATTTGTAGAAGAAGTCCGGAATCTTCTGTCCATGGGTTACCGTGAAACCCTCAAGCCCATGCAGTCACTGGGGTATAAGCATATGGTCAAATACATAAAGGGTTCATACACCCTGGACGATGCCCTCCGGATAATAAAAAGAGATACTCGCCATTTTGCAAAGAGGCAAATGACCTGGTTCAGCAAAGATCAAGAAATTGTATGGTTGAATCCTGCCGATATGGATGACATGAGGATGCG
>JAFNGM010000143.1:0-3839 GCA_017885225.1 Syntrophaceae bacterium
TCTTTTAAGGGGAACCCCGCGTGGTCGCTACCTATAATTATCTGGGCCATTTTATCAAAGTTTATCTGATTTTCTGAATATGAGGACAGCGTTGACTCCGCCGAAACCGAATGTGTTCGACATGGCCGTATTGATATTTTTCTTCCGCGCCTTGTGGGGAACATAGTCGAGATCGCAATCGGGGTCAGGGTTATCCAGATTGATAGTCGGCGGAATAATGCCTTTGTAAATAGACAGCGCCGATATAATGGCTTCCACTGCTCCTGCAGCTCCTAGGAGATGACCGGTCATGGATTTTGTGGAGCTGACAGCAAGACTAAAGGCATGTTTGCCAAATACCTTTTTAATGGCCTGCGTTTCATAGAGGTCGTTCGGAGGTGTCGATGTGCCATGGGCATTTATGTAGTCTATTTCGGTTGGTTTAAGGCGGGCGGCTTTCAGGGCGGCTGACATGCATCTCGCTGCTCCTTCATGTCCCGGAGGAGGGATCGCCATATGGTAGGCGTCACTCGTCGAGCCGTAGCCGACCACTTCTGCATATATTCTTGCGCCTCTGTTTAAAGCTGTTGTGAGTTCCTCAAGGATTACAATACCACACCCTTCTCCCACGACAAACCCATCCCGGTTTTTATCAAAGGGGCGGCTTGCTTTTTCCGGCTGGTCGTTTCTCACCGATATGGCCCTCATGGCGTTAAAACCGGCAATACCAAGAGGTGTTATTGCCGCATCAACTCCTCCGGCAATCATCACGTCTGCATAATTACCGGCGATGATTCTCATGGCATCGCCGATCGCATTGGTACCGGAAGAGCATGCCGTGACGGGGCAATTTATGGGGCCCTTCGCGCCAAATCTGATTGAGACATTGCCGGCGCCGAGATTTGCAAGAGAAGAAGGAACGGCAAAAGGGGATACCTTACCAGGCCCACCGCGGAGTATTGTCTCTTCTGCTTTTTCCATGGTTGCGAGTCCGCCGACTGCCGAACCTATGATGACACCAACCCGCTCTGCATTTTCCTCTTTGATGACAAGTGCCGAATCTGCGATGGCCATCTCTGTGGCTGCCAGGGCATAGATAATAAAGTCATCAAACTTGCGAAGCTCTTTTTTACTGACAAAACTGAGGGCATCAAAATTCTTCAGTTCCCCGGCAATTTTTGTTGCATGACGGGTACAGTCGAATTTCGTAATCCTTCCAATTCCTGATTTTCCCTTGCAGATTTCTTTCCAGGTATCTATCGCAGAGTTACCGAGGGGTGTAACCGTACCAACTCCCGTGATGACGACCCTTCTTTTGAGAGGTGTGCGTTCTCCTTGCCCTGTGTCCAAGTTATTGTATACCTTTGCTCCTGAGAAAATTAATCACATCTTGTATGGTGCGGATTTTTTCCAGCTCTTCGTCTGCGATCTGCAATTCGAAATTTTCCTCCATTTCCATGATCAGTTCGACCAGATCGAGGGAATCGGCTCCAAGATCATCGATGAAGGATGCTTCCGGTACACATTCTTCTCGTGTGACATCCAGATGTTCCATGATTATTTCTATGACTCTGTCTTCGAGTTTCATCAACACTCCCTCCTGAGGCGTATAAACTATTTATGATACAATCATTATGAGAACTTTGAAATTCACCCTGAATGATCTCAACGGTCATTCCCGTGCAGACGGGAATCCAGCATTTTCAGATCGTTATGTAAGCGATAACACTATCATATTTTTTTTACTCACCGCTACGTCGAAATTTTCAGGAGATCTTTTCAACGGGCAATACCTGTCGTCCTTTGTACGTTCCGCAATTTTGGCATACATGATGAGGCAGCTTCGGTTCACTGCATTGTGGACATGCAGAAGCCATGGAAGGCTTGAGAAAATCATGTGATCTCCGTTTGTTTCTCCGTGTTCTTGAATGTCGTTTAACTGGGTTTGGCATACTCTTTCTTCCTTTAATGTATTAAACTTATTTATTATCTGAAACCTTTAATTTTTTTAAAACGGCCAGCCTTTCATTAATAAAATCGGCATGACACCTGCAACTTGACGTGTTGAGATTATTCCCGCAATGCGGACACAATCCTTTGCATGTATCGGCACAAAGGACTTTCATGGGTATTTGCAGAATAATTTGCTCAAATATAATCGTATCCAGATCGATCACATCGTCCTGAAAATACCCGCATTCGAGGTCTTCCGGTGTAAGTTCCTCTTCTTCCGCATCCCCTTCTTTCGCCGGAACAAAGGTATATCTGAATGAACTTTTTACCGGAAGTTGCGTAATCTCCAGACACCGGCAGCAATGAGACGCGACAACTGTTTCCAGAGCTCCATCAATGAACACGTTCTCACGTATTCTTTTGGCAATGCAGCTCACATCAACATCCCGAAGGGAAAAATCATTCTTTTCCTTTTTGGGCAAAAGGTTCCGGAACCAATCGCTGTCTTTATGAAACTGAAGGTTCAGTCCCTCTTCCGGGATATTATTAAGAATAATTTTCACTGTGTGTCCTTAATTATTTACCCTAGAATATATTTTTAATGTAATCCCGGACATGTGATGAGTCATTTTATGTAAGGTGCTGAGTAGATTATAAAATGGCCTGGTTGTCAAGCATAATTTTATTGTTGGAAATCCGGCTTGACAAACAGAGTATCGCAGCCATATAAGGAAGATCATCAAAGTAATGGACATGGTTAAAAAAATGACGGAGAGAGAAAAAGTAAGGACACGCTTTGCCCCGTCTCCCACAGGGTTTCTGCATGTCGGGGGTGCGAGAACAGCCCTTTTTGCGTGGCTTTATGCCCGGCACGGCAAGGGACAATTTATTCTTAGAATTGAAGATACTGATCAACAACGCTCGACGGATGAATCAACAAAAGCTATATTGGATGCCATGACATGGCTCGGGCTTGACTGGGATGAGGGGCCGTTCTTCCAGGCGCAGCGAGTGGACCTGCATCGACACATGGTCCAGAATCTCCTTAGTGAAGGAAAAGCGTATTACTGTGTGTGCTCTCCGGAAGAATTGGAGGAAAAAAGGAAGCGCGCCCTTGCAGAGGGGAGAAAGCCGAAGTATAACGGTACATGCCGGGATAAAAGCCTTCCTAAAACAGCGAATGCGGCCGTGCGGTTCCGTTGTCCTCACACGGGTGTAACCATAGTGAACGATCTCATTAAGGGTATCATTACATTTAATAACGAGGAACTCGATGATCTCATCATAGAAAGACGGGACGGCTATCCGACGTACAACTTTGCCGTGGTAGTGGACGATGCTGAAATGGAAATAACCCATGTGATCAGGGGAGATGACCATGTCAATAATACACCGCGGCAGATTCTTCTCTATGAAGCGCTCGGGTTTAAGGTTCCCCACTTCGGACATGTTTCCATGATCATGGGATCGGATAAAACGCGGCTGAGTAAACGTCACGGGGCAACATCAGTAATGGCGTACAAAGATATGGGGTATCTTCCGGAAGCCATGGTCAATTATCTGGTAAGGCTCGGCTGGTCTTACGGAGACCAGGAGATTTTTACGCTGGATGAACTCATCGCGTTTTTTACTCTTGAATCCGTCGGGAAATCTGCCGCCATATTCAATCCGGAAAAACTTCTGTGGCTGAATCAGCACTACATCAAAGAGTCTTCTTCGCAGAGACTTGTTCAGGAGATGATGCCATTCTGGCAGCAATTGGGAGTCCATACCGCGGATCAGGATTTTCTTATACATATATGTGATGATGTAAAATCAAGAGCAAAGACCCTTGTTGAGCTTGCTCAATCAAGCGTCTTTTACTTTGCCGATGATGTTACCTATGAGAGCGAAGCGGCGGATGCGTT
>JAFNGM010000143.1:3868-4163 GCA_017885225.1 Syntrophaceae bacterium
TTTCTGCGTTCAATCGCTGAAGAGAAGGGTTTCAAGCTGAAAGTGATCGCCCAGCCGCTCCGTGTTGCCCTCACCGGGAAAACGGTAAGCCCCGGCATTGACGAAGTGATGATTACGCTGGGGAAGGAACGCGTAATTAAGAGAATTCAAAGGGCTCTCGAGTATATTAAAAAAAGGGTGTGATTTTTTAATCTTGACTTTTCCGGTCCGATTGACTAAGAAATCAGCCTCCAATTTAGACAAGCCGTGGTCCCATCGTCTAGTGGTTAGGACGCTGGCCTCTCACGCCGGAAAC
>JAFNGM010000144.1:0-4603 GCA_017885225.1 Syntrophaceae bacterium
TGTAATAAAGGCCGCTTCGTTATCACTCGTCGATAAAATCAGCTTTACGGGGCACTTTTCGATGCTTGTGGTGGCATATAAGTATCTGATGTTTATCCCCTTGTGCACCAACAAACCCGTAACAGTTTTCAATGCCCCCGCCTTGTTATCGAGTTCGACTACGATGACATCGTGTATCTCAATGGGACCGAAACCCCTCTCTTGTATTGCCTCACCCGCGCGGAGGATATCATCGACGACCAGCATGATTACCGAATGTTTTGATCCTGGCAATTCATAGCCTGCTATCGCCTCGATGTTAATACCGCGATCCGCCAGATACCCTGCCATTACATCCAGGACACCAATTCTGTTTTCTACGGTGACTGACATCTGCTTTGCCAATACGGCTTTCTTTAACATCTCTTTACCTCCCTTCCTGCGCTGCCATTATAGTGTTGCTCAGTTACCCGGATTCCCTTGATATAATTTACCTTTTTGTGAATGCAGTATACAGGGAGATCCACCATATGTCAAAAGGATAATAATTATTGCCCCTCTCGGGGATTGGCAGAAAAGTCCTCGCCTTTAGGCGAAGACTTCAGTTTGATCTTGTGCGCTACAAGGGTCCGAGGGGTCGATGATTCCGGGATTCGAGAGGTGTTAAGAAAAAGTTATTCCTTGATCGCTTGACCCCTTGAATCCTTGAACCCTGAAGCCATCGGCTTTAGCCGATGGTAGTTGACTTGGGTGAATCAATGACGTCAAAGAAAAACTCATTGAAAGAACCACGTTCCAGATCGATATGAAGCATCCGGTTTCTGATGATATTCCCTCGCTTCAACAGGATTTTTATGACTTCCATAACTTGCATGGCAGCAATGAGTGAAGGGGTAACGCCAGGAGCACCGAGGAGGGCCTGGGGACTTTCCGTATTATTGCTTTCCTCTTGTGCCCCATAGATATTCTTGAGTCCCGTATCACCCGGAAAAATAGTCATGACCCAGCCTTCGAACCCGGCGAGTGCGCCGTGCACCAATGGTATTCCCAGCTTTTGTGCCGCGTCTTGCAGAACCAGCCGATCCGGTACATTATCCAGTGCATCGACAATTACATCAGATCCGGCAAGCATCTGCTCAACATTAGAAGAAATAAGTTTTATTTCATAGGGAATGACTTTTACCCCCGGATTCACCGCGGCGACGGCAGATACGGCTTCGCTCGATTTCAGCGTTCCCATGCTCTTGATAGTGCAGAGCGCTTGGCGATTCAAATTGGTTTCCTCAAAAACATCCAGATCAACCACGATCATGCGTCCGATTCCCATTCTTGCCAGCACGAGGATGACGTTGCCGCCGAGACCCCCTGCGCCTATTACGGCAACCTGCGATTTGGCGAGCGTCAGTTGCTCTTCCGGGGATATCACATCCAGGTTCCGAAGGTAACGGTAGGGATAGATGCCCATGGTCAGCGCCGCTTTATAGACATCATGAACGTCTTTACGAAAATCCTCCGCGATCATGAGGGCATGGAGATCCTTTAAGATGTCCACGCCGCGTCCAGCGGCATCTGTCGCATGTTCGGATTTTTTTCGGATTGCTTCGTGCATGCCGGATGTTGTATGTGTGCTCACTATCACTCCCTCCGGTCAGTGGATTTAGCTGCTCCCATATCTCATAAACCATTCCTGTCTAATGGGCAATCATTAAAACGTTTGAGGAAAGGGCATAAAAAAGTTATACTATTTTGCAATGTTTGAAAGTCAGAAATGCTTCGGAGTAAACCATGAAAATTGAATTACGTTTATTTGCCTCTCTTGCCCGGTACATGCCGGTTAAAACCTGCAGTAACGGCGATCAAACAATGGAGGTGGCAGAGGGAACCGCAATCATAGACATTCTCCGGCGGCTGGAAGTTCCTCTTGATAAAGTCAGAGTCATATTCCTTAACGGCCTACATGCGACAGGTGAGGAAATTTTAAAAGAAGGGGACAGGGTGGGGGTTTTCCCGCCGGTTGCCGGGGGTTAGGGGCTGTATGGTTTTACTCAATCAGGTCAGCTAAATCTGATCACAATCTGAGCGTCTTAAATGTAACAGCTATCACTTGACAGCTCACCAGTTGACCGTTTCCACTCCCACAATTTATTGAGATAACTAAGATCTTCAGCGGCGCGGATATATCCGCGTCCGACTGCAAGAACATTGTTATGCTTTGTTTTTGTTGTCCGGGAGTTCTAACAAGCGGACGTCTTCAAGATCGACGGTTCTGCCTGCTGCTTTTTTTGATGCCACCAAATCCTCAAAGCAAGTAACATAGAACTCCTGTCCCTGATAATTCATTGTTTGCTTGCGCTTCCATGCATCTTCGAAAATTAACCCCGGAGTCTTTGTTTGTACATCGATACGTACTCGATCTTTGAAGATGGTTATTTCGTGCGAAAGGATTTCTTCTTTATTTGTGAGGGAGGCTGTGCCCAAGCCGGCATCCAAAAGGGCGTCTAATAAACGGCGGGCATTTTCTTCGCTGGCCTCAATGATGATATCTAAATCGAATGTTGCTCTAGGAACACCGTATAAAACGGCTGCGATACCTCCTATCACGAGGTATTTCACATTATATTTTTGGAAGGACTTGAATACGTCTATTAAACGGTTGATCATCTTTTTTTTCCAAAATTTCAGGATTCAATGTCAAGGCTAAATCAGTATAACAGCACAGCAAATCAATTCTTTCCTCTATAGATAATGATCGGAACCATTCTACCTTGGCTTCAATAGATTCATCATCGCGATTGTGAGAAATTTTTGTATTCATGTTGATTATTTACCATAAATTGATCTATTTTTCAATGCACAACGACAAAATCAGCCGGAGCGTGAGAGATCGGCTGGATTGTCTTGTTGGCCATTCCCTTATTTCTTGGGGAAATATTTCACATTATGTATATTTTTAAGATCTGAATCCTGAGTCCAGAGGATGGCATTGAATTCCTGCGCTGTTGCGAGAATAAGACTGTCTGCCATCGGAAGAGCATGCTCAATACTTAACTTTGAAGCGGCAATCGCCAGTGATACAGTTAAAGCCACAACAATTCCTTTTTGCATAGCGGCAGCCGCTTGTAACGCGTTATTCTCGCCGGATTCCCTGAGAACGACCTTGAAGACCTCATATATCGTTACCGTTGGAACAACAAGCGAAGTCGAATCACTCAAGGGCGTCAGGAAATGCTTTGCATTTGGCTCATCAGCGAAGTATGCAAGCCAGCCGGATGAATCTACAATATTCATGCTCTGTCTTCCTCTCGTTTGAATTCTGTATTGATGCCCTTGAGAAATCCGCGGAGTTCTTTGATATCGCGTTCCGGTATAAGCTCGATACGTCCAGCATATTCTATAATCTGCATTTTTTGACCCGGGCGCAGATTCAATGCCTCCCGTATATTTTTTGGTATAACGACCTGATATTTTGGTGATACGGTTACTGATTGCATACCAAACCTCCATCGATTTATTATGTAATACGATATCATGATCGATATGATTTTGTCAATTATAATGATGGCCAACGTGACGATCACCGGCGCGAGGAACGAGTGTCCGGTGGGTTTAATAGTTCGGTTTAATATTTATCGTCATTATTCTGGGCAGATCGATAATGATATAATTTACAGCAACTTATCACGGCTTACTGAATATTTGCGCCAACAGACCAAAGACAACAAAAAATAAAAATTCAATAAATCTTGCCAGGAGATCATATTTGCTGAAATGTTTACCTGCTGTAACTTCTGTTTGCTCTGCCTTGAACTTAGTGTATTTCAGTATTCCACGGATCGCATTAATAGAAAGCGGTATGCAAACAATCAATGATGTCAATATTAAAACAGAAAGGAAAGAAGATTTAGAGGTAGTGATAAAATATGAGATAATAACTGGTATTATGATTGCCGGGGGTTAAGAGGTATTAACCTGTAAAAAGATATCCCTGTTTTCCCAATCCATTTCCTGCACGAGCTCCAGATCGAAATTCTGTCCATTCACGAGAACTGATCTGCAGCCTTTCCGAAAATCATCGGCGTGAACCGCGAGAACCTCATGCAAGGTATTTCCGCTGACCAGGATGCCGCGTTTCAAAAACATTGGACCCAGCTCAATGAGAGGCAGATTGAACAGTTTCATGAAAACTTTGCCGGGTTTTATTTTAGGAGACGTGAATTCCCCTCTATAGGATATCTGATCACGCATAGGGGCATAGTAGCCGTCCCTCCGCATGACAGCGCCGACCAGTCCCGGCAGTGCCGCCGAAAGGGAGAGGGTTGCACCGTCCTCGACTATGGCCATGTCCACGTTATCGACGGGTTTACCGTCCAGAAAGATCGTCTGAATCCTCTTTTCCAGATATTCAGGTGCAACGCCATGCTGTTCGCAGAGAAACGCTCTCAGGCTGCATCCCACGTTCCCCTCAACCCGGAATCCCTTCTGGAGAAGCTGATAAAAAACGGGAACAAGGCCGGAATTAAGCGTTAAATTTACATGTGTGATGAGTGCATTTTGAAAAGTTTTCTGCATATGCTGTGAACCATCTGAAGCATGAACGGGGTGGCCTGCGTCAGGCCACCCCGCC
>JAFNGM010000144.1:4647-15082 GCA_017885225.1 Syntrophaceae bacterium
TTTCTTGCCCAGTTCCGTTACATCATTCGCGGTCAGGTTCAGGCCATAAAATGCATTGAGCATGTCGAGCAATGCCTGGAACGTATCCGGCTGATCCAGCACCGCAAAGGCGATAAAGAGACACATGCCCGTTGNNAAACCACCCACCTTGAGGATGTTGGCGGTAACAGCATATCCTGCGGTATGATCGGCACCCATGGTACTGGTGGCATAGGTAACCCCGATGCCTTGAACGGCGCGGGGATCATACGCAGGCAAAGCCTGGTTCTTTACTACGGGGACTCTTTCGACACCGAATAGTTTACCGGTGATAGCAGCTCCGTTCCCGAGAATGCGACCCAAATCGCTGCCTTTTCCGACCTCCTTAATAAGTCTGATGGCGGCATCGGCGTCACCGAACTTCGCCAATCCCGCTTCCATGGCAACCCCAATGGTCGCTCCCATCTCGATGGTATCCAATCCGTAGTCATCATCTAAGCGGTCCATCATGGCAATGGCATCCAGATCGTCAATACCGCAGTTTGCGCCGTGGGCCCAGACTGTCTCATATTCCGGCTGCTTTGTCAGGTACTTTCCGTCCTTATCCATATAAATGCCTGAGCACTGGATAACACAACCCCGGTGACAGCCATGGGTGGGAACGCCACCGCGGGTCTTTTCCAGTTCAGCTTCCGTCTCCCCGCTGATCTTTGAGGTTCCCGCAAAGCGGCCCAAGAGGAAGTTATTGGTAGGATAACCTCCGGCTTCGTTGAGGATGTTCGCCAGTATGTTGGTTCCAAACGCCGGGAGTCCCTGACCGGTGACGGGGTGTTTTCTGAGTCCTTCAACCCATGCTTTGTTTGCTTTCTTGAGTTTCTCCGGGTCTTTGGGTTCGCGGTTCTTGAGACCAGTCTCATCGAGGACAATAACCTTCACGCCCTTGGAACCCATGACGGCGCCGCTCCCGCCGCGCCCTGCATGGCGGGTAGGACGCAGTTCCATGTCAGTAAACGCTATAGAGGCAGCGGACATTTTCATCTCTCCTGCCGGTCCGATGGAAATACAGGCAATCTTCTCACCAAAGTCTTTCTTCATCTTATCTACCAGGTCATAATTGCCCAGCATCTTAAGACTGTTGTCAGGAGTTATCTTGACGGCTTCCTTGTTGATAAAGACCTTGTAGAGGGTATTGTCTTTCGGCTTTCCCTCCAGAATAATTGCCGCATAGCCAAGTCTCGCCAGCACCTGGGAGGCCTGACCACCCGAGTTGGACTCTTTGATGCCGCCTGTCAGGGGGCTCTTACAACCCACGGAAATTCGCCCCGACTGGGAGGCCGCCGTCCCGCTCAACAATCCCGGCGCGATAACGAGTTTATTATCCTCGCCCAAGGGGTGACACAGGGGGGGCACTTCCTTGGAAATAACAGATGAAGTCATAGCGCGGCCCCCCAGTCCGGCATATTCCCCTACGGGAACAACACTCATTTTTGGGCCGCCATCTGCCCCCATGTTTATTCTGAGAATTTTGTCCATAAAAGTCCTCCTTTCCTGGTGAGATTTCTTGTACGCTTATAGACCTCTCGGTCCTGAATCCTTGACAATGTGCGCATAAAGCATGCGGGAACGTGGTTGAAAGGTGAATGAAGGAACTACTCTTTTGCCGTAACCGCGTTATTAATGAAAAAATGCAAATGAATAGGTAAGGTTAGAAATGAAAACTTCGATACTACGTAATAGTATGTTAATTTTAACATGCGTGTCAAGAAAAACGTGAAACGAATTCATAGAAACTCTTTGTTGGTTTAAGTATGTATCTTGCAAAGAAAAGAATAGGTTCCAATCAGGATATGTGCGTAAGAATTTGTTAAGGACGTGTTCCCTCTTTATGTACTATGGTTTCATAAAATTTCATGCCGATCTCTATTCCGCGATCGATAAAATCAGGGCCGTATATTTTGCCGGTACAGGTGCGGAAAGTATCCCGGATACGCTTAATCCCCTCCATACCTTTTATAAACCGTGTGAGGACGGCATCCAGGGAGACCTTCCTGTACTCCACCATATCCCAGAGCATCTCCGTGAAATTGTCCGGCCCCCAGCGGAATTTGTCGGCATCGTAGAGAGCATCGGACAGAAACCGGGCCGCCGGGTCTTTTAGGGGATCTGCGGGACGAAAGGCTTCGTGATTTCCGATGGCGCCGGTGATGGCCGCGACTTCATGGGCTGACAGGTCAAAGATGGCGAGCAGTTTTGCCGCTTCTCCGGCGCTCACCCGTGCGTGATCATTTTCCATCCGCCGGATATCATGGAGAACACCGGCAATATGGGCGAGGAGAACCATACGACGGACTTCCGGCATGGGGAGGACAGGTCCGTTCTCTATAAGGGAAATGGCCCCGGCATCGATGGCAACCTTGCGGACGTGGACGATACCGTGGCCGATGCGGTCTTCCCGTTCTCTGACAAGCGTGAGGCACTCCCTCACAAGGGGAGAAGAGCTGAAGAGCCGCCGTGATCTCTCCACTTCCCTTTTTTTTTCCTGATAGAACCTCGGAATTTCTATGGAGCGGGCGATCTGTCTTGCGAACTTTTTCGCTTTTTCAAGTTCTCTGTCCACGCGTTGTCTTTCTCTGATGTGTGATTCTGTTTCTCAGAATGATACGCCTGCGGTCGAAATGCGTTACCTCATTAATGCACACGGAGCAGATATTCCACTACCTTTTCAAGATGGCGCAGGGTGCTGCATTCCCGGGCCATAGTACAGCAAGGGAGGTATGCCCTCATTTCTGAATCGCCCGATCCCCACATGGATGGCGTTTCGGGATTTAACCATATCAACCGCCTGCATCTCTCGGAAATAGTCCGAAGCACCTCGGTTCGTGGATTCCAATAATTGTTGCGGGCATCTCCCAGGATGATCACCGTCGTGCTCTTCGAGAGAGAATCGGCATATTGATCCATGAGATCACAAAAGGAACTTCCATAATCCGTGCGGTTCATGAGAATCGGCAGTCCTGCTCCTGATTTCAGCCTTGCCAGGGCCTCCTGTAACGGATATGTTTCAAAGAGGTGGCTTACTTCAACAAGGTTCGAACAGAAAATGAAGGATCGGATTCTGGAAATTGCCTCATTCAGACTGTATAAAATAAGAAGGAAAAAACGGACGATGTTCGAAACGGAGCGGCTTACGTCACAGATGGCAACGATTTCCGGCCGATCCATCTTCTTTGATTTCCAGTGGATATCGAAGGGAATTCCGCCGTAGGTAAGACTCTGCCGAAGGGTTTTTTTGAAATCCAGGCGCCCCCTCCGAGCAGCCTTTTGTCTCCTCGAATAACGGTCCTTCAATTGTTTGACCATTTTCTGCACAAGCATGTGGATCCGCGCCAGATCGCGCGTATCGAATGAGGAAAGATGTATGTTTCTCATATACCCCTCAGAGAGTTCATTGACTCTTTGTCTGGCGTAGAGATCGAGCTTCCTCTGAATAAAGTTTCTTACCATTTCGATGAGATTATTCCGCATGATTTCCAAAAGCCGCGCCTGTGCAAGGGCCTCCTGCCCTCCCTCCTCGGAAAGCCTTTGGATATCCCTGTTGAGCGTTTCCATGCCGAGTTCCTGGAAAAACCTCTGCGTGTAGAGACCCTTCTGTGTGGGGGATTGAATGCTCCCGATGTCGGCCCTTCCCGCGGCCTCATTGAATGCTATGGTAAGCCCGCCCCCATCACCCGCAAGAAATGCCTGCGTGAGAAATGCCGCTTCCTGGACTGCGGGCGGGGTGGCGTTGTATTCAGCAGGAAAATCCTCCCTTACAATATCATCGATGGTAAAAAAGTGGCTGAAACAGATATCAAACATCTCTTTCTCTGGCAGAGACTTGGCGAGGGATGCAGAGAGAAAATCTTTTAAGAGCTGCCGGTCCGCATAGCCGGACAATTCCACTGCCCGGAGGGCGTCCATTGTTTCCGCCACGGATACCCGCACACCGGAACGGCGAAGGGTGGTGATGAAATTTTCCAGAATCTGATCCACTCAGGGTGCCTCCCGGAGGGCATGCTCCGTCAATGAATGGAGTTTTTCTTCAGTAACCCGGATGTCTTCCTGGGCTTTGAGAAACGTGTTCAAAGTATTCCTGACCAGTTCTCTTTCCAGTTGTTCCGCATGGAGGAGAACAAGTGTTTTCGCCCAATCGATAGTTTCACTCACGGAAGGCAGTTTTTTAATATCCAGTTTTCTGACTTGGTGTATGAACGAGACCAGCTGCGAGGTCAGTCTCTCCGATATGCCNNTCCCGCGTGCTGTTACTGGTGAGAAACACAAAAGGTTGTGACGTCGCCTCTATGGTGCCGATCTCAGGGATGGATACTTGAAAATCGGACAGAATCTCCAGGAGAAAAGCCTCGAACTCATCATCTGATTTGTCCACTTCATCAACCAGGAGGACTGCGCCGTCCTTTTCCTGGATGGCCTTGAGGAGCGGCCTCGGTTCAAGGAACTGGGGGGAAAAAAAAATATCATCGTACTGGTGAAGTTTCTCAATGGATTCGGCAAGATTCGTCTCCCCCTCGATGATCCGGTTGAGCTTGTCTTTCAAAAGCTGGGTGTAAAGGAGCTGTTTCCCGTATTTCCACTCATAAAGGGCTTTTGACTCATCGAGTCCTTCATAGCATTGGAGCCGGATCAGGGGAACGCCCATGAAAGAGGCTGTCGCCTTGGAAAGCTCGGTCTTGCCCACACCTGCGGGTCCCTCTACGAGTATGGGTTTCCCAAGGTGATACGCCAGGTACACCGTATGGGCGATCTGCGTGGTGGCAATGTAGCCAACATTTTTGAGGCCCAGGCGGACTCTTTCCACAGTAGAAAATATTTCAGTTACCATGCTCATCGTGACATCCCTTATCCCTGTTGTGAATCTGAATTGAATTTCTGAAAAAAACTTTGCAGAACTTTCTTGAAAGATGCTAATTCTTCCGGGGTGAATCCATCCTTTATTTCCCGGTTCACTTTCACGACAACGCTCCTTGCCTTTTTCATCTCCTGCAATCCCTCCGGGCTAACGTGTACATGTGAAGCCCGACGGTCATGCGGGCTCGCATCCCGTCGCACAAGTCCCGCTTTCTCGAGGCGATCCACCAGACCGGTGATGGTGGAATTGTCTATGGAGAGGATCCGGCTCAGTTCACTCATGGTTCTGCCGTCCTTTTCCGCAAGCAGGAACAGGATACCTGCTTGGGCCGATGTCACCCTTACATTTTCCCTCATCATGACATTGCCGAGGTGAGTCCGGAGTTTTTGCTGGGCGGTGAAGATGAGATAAATAAACCTGTCGTCGGGGGGCATCTAATTAACCTCGGCGGAATGAATCCGCCTGCCTATTTATTTGGCATACCAAACAATAAATGTCAAACAAAAATCTTTTTCCCGCCCTTCATGTATTACACTGGCTGCGGTGTGAGTCTGTGGATGGGGAGAACCTGTTTTTCAAGGTATGTCATGACGCGGCGGGCTTCAGCGCGGGCCTCCGCAATTCGTGTGGGGGAGATAAAGGGATGCGTATCCCTAAGGGAAGAGCCTTCGATAGCCGCGGCGGCCCTGCCGCCCATCTGGCCGAAGTAGTCGCTGTCCGGTTCGGCGTCGTGGAGCACGGCCCAGGCGAGGGTCCAGTCACGGGCGATGTTGCGGGGATTGTAACCGCCCGCGCCGAGCATGAGCATCTTCGGCATGAGATTTCGCATCTCATTGATGACTTCGGTGAAGATATTGTTGGTGAGGGACAGATGCGACATGGAATCGTTGTACATTGCATCAACACCGGCTGCGAGAACGCAAATGTCCGGTTTGTACGCGCGGGCAATGGGCGATACGATGCGGTGGAAAACTTCACGATAGATCTGGTCCTCTGTACCGGGGGCAAGGGGAATGTTGATATTGTAGCCGACGCCTTCGCCTTCACCGAGTTCGTTTTCAAATCCTGAATTCCAGGGGAAGAGTGTGCGTGCTGATTCGTGGAGGGAAATGGTGAGGACACGGGGTTCGCTGTAAAAAGCGAACTGAACGCCGTCCCCGTGGTGGGCATCCATGTCGAAATAGAGGACACGGCATCCCTCCTGGAGTAGATACCTGATGGCGATGACAATATCATTAAGATAGCAGAAGCCGGCGGCGTAGTTGGGACCGGCGTGATGGAAGCCGCCTGTGGGACTGAAGACAAGCTCGACATGCGGCTGTGAGATCAACAGGTCGGCGCCCATGACGGATGCACCGACAGCCAGCATTGAATATTCAAGCACGCCATGGGCAACGGGATTGTCGCCTGTGCCGATGCCGTAGGAAAGCATGCGGGGATTGAACACACCACGGGAAGCCATCACAAGGTAATGATAGTAATGGATATCGTGAAAGACGAGCACGGAGTTTTCATCAATGGGTACAGGCTCCATAATCTGTGCGCCCGGCAGGCGGAGGAGGTCGTGTCGTGCGCACATGTCGAGGAAGAGGCGGGAGCGGGCAGTGATGAAGGGGTGGTCTTTGCTGATGGTGAATTCCTCGAATAGGGGCGAATAGATTATGACGGAGCGGGTGTCGGGGAGGACACTTTGGCCGGCGAGGTAATCGGGTGCCGTGATGCGTCCCGTTGACGGCACGACAGGCGTAATTATTTCTGAGAGTTCCGGCGTTTCGGACGCCTTCGCCAGGTCGAGTTCCAGCTCGAGCTCATTGACCTCGCGGCGGACCTCCCGGAATCCGACCTTGTGATACATGCGGAGGGTACGCGCGTTGTTGCGGCTTTCGAATACCCAGACTTTTTTGTATCCTAAACGTTTGGCAGCAGCGAAAAGCAGGTAGGCGACTATATTTCCGATGCCGCGGTTCTGGGTCTGGTTGTGAACAAAAAGGGTGAACTCGACACTCTTAAGGCCGGGCATGGGATAGAGCATGCCGTGGGCGATCAGGGCATCTCCCAATTCTGCCTTCAGGTTCATCGCGGTATGGAGGGAACTGCGAATCCATTCGATGCGGGTATTGTGGTCAACAGGAGGAAGACCCTGGATAGCCGCTTTGGGCTCGTACGTGTCGTACATCCGCGTCAGGGCGTCGAGATCGGCTTCCTCGCAGGGCGAAACACGAATGACTTCCTTCTTCTTGTCGAGGGCCGAATATGGCCATAGGTCGAGTTTTGCAAATTGTTGACGGATGTCCAGAGAGTCCACCGATTTCCCCATCTTTAGCCTCGCCTTGTGGACGTGAAACTTCACTACATAATCACTAAAGCTTGCAAGAATTCTCTTCCTGCAATGCGAAGTATAGGGTAATATGTCCGTGCAAGTCAATAGTATTTGGTCATACATGGAAATCTATCTATTCATTAGTATTATCGCTTTTTGCGCCGGATTCATTCAAGGGCTCTCCGGGTTCGGCTCGGTCCTTCTGTCACTGCCGCTCCTGGCGCTTTTCCTGGAAGTGAAAACTGCCATTCCACTCGTGGCGCTCTTCGGAGTCGCGCTGACTGCATTTCTCCTGCTACAGCTTCGAAGATACTGGGAGTGGAAAAAGATTTATCCCCTCTGCCTCGGGGCTCTCCCGGGCGTTCCGCTGGGAGTGTGGTTTCTGAATCGCACGGAGGCGCAATTTATTCAGTGGTCAGTTGGCGCAGTTCTTGTAGTGTTTGCTCTCTACAGCTTATTGTCAAAACCTTCGTTCCGGGCTACGAAAACCGGGTGGGCGTATGCATCAGGGTTTATCGCGGGATGTCTTGGCGGCGCCATCAGTGCCGCGGGTCCCCCTGTGATCGTCTACACATCACTCCAATCCTGGAGCAAGGATCAGATCAAAGTCACCCTTCAAGGATTCTTTATTATCTCCGGAATCGTTGTTGTTATTTTCCAGACGATAGGAGGACTTGTGACGGAAAGGGTCTTGTGGTATTTTTTCGCAGCCCTCCCCATGCTGCTCGGTGGAACCTGGGTTGGATCACTCCTCTATGGAAGAATGCGGGAGGAAACGTATCGAAAAATCCTATTGATCTTTATGGGACTTCTTGGTTTGTTCATGATTCTGAAATAACAGCCTCTTGTACGGCCAATTATCCTGAACATATCTTTTATTGCTGCCTGTTGATCCTTGACACCTCACGCAATCCGTACTATTCTCCGCACCACAATCACTATTCATGATTGAGTTGTCTTTCTCTTCGAGTTTGGGAAAATCACCATGAGAGGAACCGCTTCCTCAAACTGAGCCGCGGTGTATGCACATGCGTGGCTTAAAAATCTGGAAGATGGGGGATTTTTATATTTAATTCTTTATGAAGCAGGAGCGTATCACCAGAACCGACAAAACCGGACACTCCTTTGACATGGGTATAAGTTGCCTGGAAGATGTGCCACCTCTCTTGGAAATGTACCGCACATTCTCTCCGAGACCCGCCTCTCAGGGGCTCCCGCCGGAAGATTCCGAAACGTGTCATAACTGGGTAAGGAATCTATTTACCATAGGCGATAATCTTCTCGCCTGGAGAGGCGGCAGCGTTATTGCCCACGCTGCGCTGGTTCCTGATACAAATTGCAAGTCCGGTGAATTTGTCATATTCGTTGATAAAAAAGAAAGAAATCTTGGAATCGGCACACATCTGACGCGCTTCACTCTGGAGAGATACAGACAGCGGGGTTTTGACTCAATCTGGCTGACGGTAAACGTCACAAATTATGTCGCGGTGAGACTTTACCGGAAGGTTGGGTTCATATACTGTGATACGGAATGCTATGAAAGGACGATGATTATTAAATTAACATAGCTTTTCTAAGGGCGATGTAGGAAATATAACCACAAAACAAAAAATATTTTGCTTAATAGGATTGGAACGGCAGGACATTTTCTGTTAAGTATAAACAAGTATCTTCTGAATAGTTTTTCAACGCGGATCAACTGAGGGCCAGAGGAAAAAATATGAAAGTGCTTTTGGGCTTTTTGATACTTTTCACCTTATGTGTACAATCCGCCTATGCCATAGACCAGGGCACAGCGCAGGGTACGCTCACCATAAATACGGAGACCATCGCGCTTACCCATTCATATGCCCATCTTCATGACAACGCGGAGGGGCTCCTCAGCCGCCCGAAGGAACTCCGGATTGTGCTTTCGGACCGGGAAATTCCTTATGAATCGCTACGGGGGTTAGTGTTTCTGCCTGTGGAAGATATGGCGAGAGAAAACCGGGTTCGGGGTTTGCTCATGACTTTGGATCCCAAGGATCCAGGCAGGGTTGCCGTTACTCTCCTTATGCAGCCTGTGAGAACGGGCCAGTCTCTTATGATGCTTACACTGAGTGTAACCGGACAGGAACTCTTTAAAAAACTGATCCTGTCAAATGTGCGTGTGACGGGAGAGATGGAGCATGCCGACACACGCAGCAGCGGAGATGAGGATCTGCCGAAGCTCACTTTTGCGGTGAAATTCAGTGCGCCGCTCTTTAAGGAGCTTCCCGTGAGCGCGATTTACACGGGGAAGAAAGCGCAAAACAGCCCCCAGGTGAAGGCGTACCGTGAAAAGATCAACGCGCTGAAAAAGGGAGATTTTGAAGCGGTCAAACGCCTGTCGTCAGAACGGGCGAATCGCCGGGACGCCGCGATGCTTGCGCACATAGATGATCAGACAAAAAAGACGTCCGCTGCAGAGGCCGCGGCAGATTTCGAGAAATCACTGAAGCACATAAAACGTGTGGTGGTGCGTGAAGACAGTGCCGTTGTCATTTTTTCGGAAAAGGAGTGGGCCACTTTTGTTCGTGAAGGCGGGGAGTGGAAGACGGGTGATTAAGAGGACAAAGGGTAAGGGACGGGCGATTCTTACAGAGTCGCTATAATACTACACATTACGAATAGGAACCTTAGCACATGGGCGAAGCAAAAAAGGATGAATCAACGGAAGAAAAGAGTTTTGCGGAGTTGTTCGAAAAAACTCACATGCGAAAAGATTTTTTAAAGCCAGGGCAGAAGGTTGAAGCGATCATTGTAAAAATTACTCAGGATTGGATTTTTCTCGATCTGGGAGGAAAGAGCGAAGGGTATCTGGACAGAAAAGAATTGACCGATGACGAAGGTAATTGTTCCGTAAAGGAAGGTGATTCTATTAACGCCTATTTTCTCTCATCAAAGCACAATGAGAAGCTTTTTACTACCAAGATTGGCACAGGAGATTCCGCACGAATTTATATAGAAGAAGTCTGGAGGAACGGGATCCCCATTGAGGGGATTGTGGAAAAGGAGATCAAAGGGGGATTCGAGATCAAACTGGCGGGTGATATGCGGGGCTTCTGCCCGTATTCCCAGATAGGTCTCCAGCGCAGTGCGAATGCGAAAGACTATATTGGCCGTCGTCTTCCTTTCAGAATTACGGAATATGGAGAACGGGGCCGCAATATCATTCTGTCTGCCAGAGCCATTCTGGAAGAGCAGAAGAA
>JAFNGM010000144.1:15094-15304 GCA_017885225.1 Syntrophaceae bacterium
GCAGAACTGCATGAAGGGATGCTCGTACAAGGAACCGTTGTGTCCATCAGAGATTTTGGCGCTTTTCTGGATATTGGCGGTCTTCAGGGGCTCCTTCCAATATCGGAGATCGGCTGGGACAGGGTGGAGGATATTTACGGGCGCCTGTCCGTCGGTCAAACATTGGATGTAATCATTACCAAGCTGGATATGCAAAACAACCGCGTCAGT
>JAFNGM010000145.1:0-2633 GCA_017885225.1 Syntrophaceae bacterium
ATGGAAGCTGCTCCGATGGAAGATTTTGATTCCAATGTCATCGGAACCAATGGTTACGAAGAAACGAAAAATTCCGATGTGGTTATTATTACATCGGGTATTGCGCGGAAGCCCGGAATGAGCCGCGAAGATCTGCTGAAAATCAATGCGGACATCGTCGGTTCGGTGACGGAGAATGTCGTAAAATATTCACCAAATTGTTTCATTATCATCGTGAGCAATCCACTCGACACGATGACCTACCTTGCGCTGAAGACCAGCAAATTCCCGAAAAACAGGGTCATGGGGCAGGCAGGCGCGCTGGATTGCGCACGGCTTCAGTCTTTCATCGGAATGGAACTCAATATCTCTGTTAAGGATGTGAAGGTAATGCTTCTTGGCGGCCATGGCGATGATATGGTTCCCATGCCGAGATTTTCGACAATCAACGGTATCCCCCTTTCCGAGTTCCTTCCCAAGGAAACGATTGACAGACTTGTGGACAGAACGAAAAAGGCAGGCGGAGAAATCGTTGCNNGCGCCTTCTATTCACCATCTCTGGGCGCGGTCATCATGGCGGAAGCCATCCTTAAGGATCAAAGAAGACTTATTCCGAGCTGTGCGTACCTCGATGGAGAGTATGGGCTGAAGGACATCTGTTTTGGTGTTCCAACCATTCTTGGGGCCAACGGAATTGAGAAGATTATCGAACTCAAGCTGAATGATGAAGAAAAGGCCGTTGTGAAGAAGTCTGCTGAGAGCGTGGGGAAAACGATCGCTGAAATGAAGGCAATGAAGGGATTAAAATAATCATGATATAGAAATTAAAACTCCCTCGCTGCGTTTTATATGCATGCGAGGGGGTTTTTTTTGCTTAATTTTCGAGTAAGCCGCTCGTATTACGTCTTGCGTATTCAAAGGGTTCAAGGGTTCAGGGATTCAGGGGTTCAAGCGAAAGGACAGCGGCATTCAGTGTATTTGCCAGCAGCATGGCAATGGTCATAGGTCCCACGCCGCCGGGCACCGGCGTGATGTAAGATGCTTTTTCAAGAACTTCGGAAAACGCCACATCCCCGATGAGACGACCGTCTTCCATTCTGTTTATACCCACATCAATTACCACGGCGCCGTCCCTCACCATGTCAGCGCTGATCATTTCCGGTTTTCCCACGGCTGCGATGAGTATGTCCGCCCGCTTGGTTATCTCCGGGAGATGTCGCGTCCTGGTATGGCATATGGTTACTGTTGCGTGCCTGTTGAGGAGCAACAGGGCAAGAGGCTTCCCCACGATAGTGCTTCTCCCCACGATGACGGCGTCCCTGCCTTCGATGGCGATTGCATGACGATCCAATAATTCCAGAATGCCTATGGGAGTGCAGGCCATGTGGTAGGGATTTCCGGTAAAGAGTCGACCCAGATTGTAAGGGTGAAACCCATCGACGTCTTTTTGGGGAGCAATTGCTTCGATTATGTTTGCGGTATTGAGATGGCGGGGAAGGGGAAGCTGTACTAAAATACCGTGGATACTTTCATCGTGATTCAATTCCTGAATTGTGGCAAGCACCTCATTCTCAGAAGAATCGCGGGGAAGCCTGAATTCCCGGGAAAGGAATCCGGCGTCTTTGCATGCATTTTCTTTATGTCTCAAATAAATCTTTGATGCCGGATCGTCTCCGACGAGGATAACGCCGAGCCCCGGTGCTGTTCCTGTTTTTACCCTGAGGCGGGTTGCCTCTTCCTTCACCTCCTGCCTTATATCCTGCGCTATTTTTTTTCCGTCAATAATCACAGCCATTGCACAATAGAATTCTTCTTCCATTTAGTGGGAAAAAAGGATTCAAGGGTTCAAGTGCTCAAGTGCTCAAGTGCTCAAGTGCTTCCCCTCACTTAACCTGGTATTCTTTCACTATGCTGATTAATTTCTCAACTTCTTCATCGGGCAGTTTACCCTTATATATATAACGGCAGATTCTTTTCTTATCCAGGACGATCACGTTGGATACTTTGTTTTCTAGTCCCCATCTAGTCAGCATGATGTAGTTGTCGTCCAGGAGAATTGTAGCGCCCGTTTCTTCCTGTTTGCTTTTTATGACTCTGGCAATAATAAAATCAGGCACTATGCTTGCCTTCATGTTGGCGATCCCGAACCCGACATAATTATTTTTCCGATCGATCCCGGGGTCTTTTTTGAGAGTATCATCGACATGCTTATTCATATCTTTGGAGCCAATGTCCGCGTAGTTTATGTAGACAACACGTCCCTGAAATTCCGGTGAAATCAGTGTATATTCCTTGCCAAGGGAGTCCTTCAATATAAAGTTTGTAGCCTTGTCTCCCACCTTCAATTCAGCTGAGGCGCAGGATACGCTCAACATCCATACCAGAAAAGTACACACGATGATTCTCTTCATAGTTTCCCCCTGTCTGTGCGGATTTTAAATCGTTATGATAAATGTCAGAATGTCCAGCCTTGAGGCGAATAGCTTGATTCTGAAGTATAAGTGAAAAAAAGTTTCCAGGCAAGGGAAAATCGTTATAAATTTTTGTGTTCTACTTGATATAATCTCACGTTATGTGCTAAAACGTCAAAAAATCTCAAGGGGATCTCTTGTTATGAATTTAGGGACGATGTTTGTAGAGAGCTGCCATCGATA
>JAFNGM010000145.1:2688-6880 GCA_017885225.1 Syntrophaceae bacterium
CTTCGCCATCTCCTTGGCAACAGCGACGCAAAGTGCTTGATTACGGAGACACAATTGGCAAGAAGGTATGAGGAAATCAGAAACGACATTCCCCTTTGCCGCACTCTCATCACTACCAGCGGCCCTGAGGCGCGTTCGCCCTTCCTTGATGTTATTGAACGCGGGTCCCCTTTCCTCGAAATGCCCGAGGTGGCTGATGACGACCCCGCCGTAATGATCTATACTGCCGGCCTCACGGGCAAACCGCTCGGCGCAGTAATCACCAATGGCAATCTCCTGTCTCAGTCGAACCTTCTCAGAAGCGTATGTAATGCCACGGAAAAGGACAGGGGAATTGCGGTGATTCCTCTTTTTCATGCCTTTGGTGCGGTGGCGAATATGGTGTCTCCCATACGAATAGGCGCAAGTGTGGTATTGCAGGACAGGATTACCATGGATGCCATTTTCAGTACCATTGAAAAAGAAAGAGTAAGCTATATCGCCGCAGTGCCGAGGCTCTTTCTGGGAATGATCCTGCATGAAGATGCGGGTAAATATGATGTGAGTTCAATGGAGTTCTGTATTACCGGAGGTTCAACCATGCCACCGGAATTTATCCCGGTGTTCGAGAACCAATTTAAGGTAATATTGAGGGAAGGATATGGTCTCACCGAGGCATCCCCCGTATGTTCTGTAGGCAGGCGGGATCTGGTGCATAAACCGGGATCAATCGGAACGGTCATTCCTGGTGTGGAAGCGAAGGTGGTTGATGAGCAGGATAACGAGGTACGGACAAACGGGATCGGAGAACTCCTCATCAGGGGAGAGAACGTGATGAAGGGCTACTATAAAGATGAGGAAGCGACGGCCCGCGTCATCAGGAACGGCTGGCTGTATACGAGCGACCTGGCAAGGATCGATGAAGATGGATACATATTCCTCACGGGCAGAAAAAAGCGGATGATTATCACCAGCGGCTTCAATGTATATCCGCGGGAGGTTGAAGTGGTGCTGGAACTTCATCCCGCCGTGAAAGCCTCCATGGTTATCGGCGAGCCCAATCTGCTGAGGGGAGAAATTGTAAAGGCACTGATTGTCAGGAATCCGGATGTGCCGGCAGAGGAAAGGGAGATTACACGACATTGCAGAACGTATTTATCATCCTATAAGGTTCCTCGCGAGNNTTTCATTCTTGAGAATATACGAAAATAAATTTTTTAATGTAAGGAGGGTTTAGAATGAAAGAAGTTGTGATTGTGAGCGGGGCGAGAACTGCTGTAGGAAGTTTCGGAGGTTCGCTGAATGGTGTGAAGACAGTCGATCTGGGTGCACTGGTCATCAAGGAGGCCATCAAGAGAGCGGGTCTCAGACCGGCAATTAGTGATTTTGTGAAATCCAGCCGTCCTGATGTGTTTGGTGAATTTGACATGACGGACATCAATAAGAAATATTATGATTATGAAAGTGGATTGAAACCGGTCTATTTTGATGAATGTATCATGGGGAATGTTCTCCAGGCCGCCCTTGGACAAAATTCTGCACGGCAGGCGGGTATCTATGCAGGCTTGCCTGAGGAATCCAACGCGATAACGGTCAACAAGGTGTGTGCTTCGGGCATGAAGGCTATAACCCTGGCGTCGCAGATTATCGCTGCCGGTGATGCCGATGCCATTGTTGCCGGGGGGATGGAAAACATGAGCAATGCCCCGTACGCGCTTACCGATGCCCGCTGGGGATATCGCATGAGTATGCCGTTCGGGAAGATCACGGACGTCATGGTATATGACGGCCTTTATGAAATATTTAACGGCTATCACATGGGTTTCACCGCGGAGAATATTGCCGCAAAATACGGGATTACCAGAAAGGAACAGGACGAGCTTGCTCTCTTGAGTCATCAGAGGGCAAGGGCTGCTATAGCAAACGGAACGTTTGCCGAAGAAATTGTACCGGTTGTTATTCCTCAAAAGAAGGGTGAGCCCACTCAATTTAAAGTTGATGAACGTCCCATGGATACGTCGATGGAAAAAATGGCGAAACTGTCCCCNNCTGTGGTTGTCATGAGCGCGGAAAAGGCCAAAGAACTTGGCTTAAATCCTTTGGCGAAGATCAAAGGATTCGCCTCTGGAGGTGTAGACCCCGCTTACATGGGACTGGGACCCATACCCGCGACGCGGAAGGTTTTCAAAAAACTGGGTATCACCATGAAAGACATCGATCTGGTTGAACTTAATGAGGCCTTCGCGGTTCAGGCAATAGCAAGCATGAGGGAACTGAAGGTTGATTTAGACAAGTGTAATCTCAACGGCGGGGGAATTTCTCTCGGCCATCCTATCGGTTGTACAGGTGCCAGAATCACATATACCCTGGCTATGCAGATGAAAAAGAAAAACCTGAATCTCGGAATAGCAACGCTCTGCATCGGTGGCGGACAGGGAATGACCATCGTGCTGGAAAGGGTATGAGTGCATGTGCGAGCATTGCCTCCGGAGCTTTTTTGTGAAGCTATCCTCTAACAGTCCCCCTTTGTAAAAGGGGGATCGAGGGGGATTTTTCCTTTTCTAAAGGAGGGAATATGCGGAATTTATTATCATATGAATTCGTAATTTTATGAGGTGCCATATGGATCCGGAATTCATTGACAGCCTGGTGATACCTAATGACACAAAAATAATTTTCCTCATTATGGACGGTCTTGGCGGTCTGCCTATGGGGAGTCGGGTGCACACGGAGCTGGAAGCTGCCAATACGCCGAATCTCGATGCCTTGGCGAAGAAATCGATTTGCGGTCTTCTTGATCCGATTGGATACGGAATCACACCGGGGAGCGGCCCCGCACACTTTGCCCTTTTTGGCTATGATCCGATCAAGAACAATATCGGCAGGGGAATCCTGGAAGCGGCGGGGATTGACTTTCCCATGACCGAGCGGGATCTCCTGATCCGTCTCAATTTCGCGACAATAGACAAGAGCGGCATTGTTATCGACCGGCGGGCGGGTCGGATTGACAACGAGACGAATACGCGGATCTGCGGGAAGCTCCAGAAAAATATCCGGAAATTATCCGATGTAGAAATTATCTTTGAACCTGTCCGGGAGCACCGCGCTCTTCTCGCCCTCCGGGGAGAAAATCTGAGAGATGAAATCCAGGAAACGGACCCTCAGAAAACAGGCCTTGCGCCTTTTCCACCAGATGCCCTTGTGGCGGGAGCGGAAGGAACGGCCCTTATTTTGCGGAAGCTGGTTGATAAAGCCAGGGTAGTTCTTTCTGATGAGAATAAAGCGAATATGATGCTGATGCGAGGATATTCCCGCTACCGGCGTTATCCTTATATCAGCGAACGGTTTGGCCTCAATGCCCTGGCCATTGCCAGTTACCCCATGTATCGCGGGATTGCCCGGCTTCTGGGTATGGTGATTGGTCCTCAGCCAGGAACCATCAAAGAGGAAATAACGGCCCTCCGCGATAATTATGGAAAATATGATTTCTTTTTCGTCCATGTGAAACCGACGGACTCGCGGGGTGAAGATGGAAATTTCGATGCCAAAGTGAAGGTGATTGAGGAGGTGGATTCCCTGATCCCTCTGGTGATGGATCTGAATCCTGATGTGTTCGTGGTGACCGGTGATCATTCTACGCCGGCAGCCCTCGCCTCCCATAGCTGGCACCCCTTGCCGGTCCTCCTCTATTCATCAACGTGCAGACCGGACCGGGTGGAAAAATTCGGCGAGAGGGACTGCATCACAGGCGGGCTGGGGAGAATGCCGACGGTTCATCTCATGGGACTCGCGTTGGCACATGCCCGAAGGCTGGAAAAATTCGGGGCATAAAGATACTTGATATGTGGGGACAGATTTCAAATCTGTCCCCACATTATAATCTACTTTTTCCGCCTTTCCATTTCTTCCGCTCTGAGCTGTTTCCGCAGAATCTTGCCTACGTTCGTTTTCGGCAGTTCCTTGCGGAACTCAATCTCAGTGGGGAGCTTGTATGTGGCGAGTTTTGTTTTGCAGTATGCAATGAGCTCTTCCTGAGTTGCAGTTTCACCTTCCTTGAGAACCACGTACACCTTGATATTTTCCCCCCGTTTGGGGTCGGGGATTCCGATAGAACAAGCTTCCTGCACCTTGGGGTGCTGGTAGAATACCTCATCGATATCTCTTGGGTAGACATTGAAGCCGCCGGAAATAATCATGTCCTTCTTCCTGTCCA
>JAFNGM010000146.1 GCA_017885225.1 Syntrophaceae bacterium
TCAATGACTGCCGTGTTCCCCCGGAAAGTCTTGACTGTCGCCGTTATTCCATCCACTTCTGTTTTGATGCCTTCGATGAGAATGGTTTTTTGCACGACCTGCTGGGCAATGTCACTCGCCGGTGATTCGGGAGTCTTTTTCAATTCGGGGATTTTGAGAACTGCGGTGACCGTGTTTCCGGAAATGGTCTGGACCGTGCCCTCAATATGGAGAAGGCTTGCGGATTCGCGTTTCTCCACCGGCCCAGGAGATGCACAACCGGATATGGAGAGCGCAAAGCACATAATAATAAAAATATTCGAGAGCTTCATAGGTAACTCCTTACTATTCGTTCAGAGAACTACTGTAATTTAGAACACGGCCATGTAATTTTTGCAATAGGCAATATTGGGGGAGCTTATTTTTTTCTTGACAATGATGACAAGGTATGGTTTTCTGCTTTGCCAGTGACATTGTATTGAAGTAGAAAAATGATGGACAGAATGAACGTATACGGGAACAACAACTATTATTTTTGGAGCTATTTTTATTTCCCGTTGGTCTGCCCATCGCTCAGGAATTAACACCAACTAAATCAAACATAGAAGCCATGGGAAGACCGAAGGGAGCTGCCCATGGCTTTGTTATTTTTTGGGGCCGCGGCAGCGATTGTTGTCACGGCCTTCTTTATGAGCCCCGGCCATTATGGTGTGGTGGGGCAGAGAAAAATGTTATTTTGTTTGAACATGGCCGATATTGAAGGGTGTTGGGCATAACTATTTATCAAAGGAGGAAAGGCTTGTGATCATCGTGATGAAGAAGGCGGCGACGGAAGAGCAGATAGAAAAGGTTATACGGTGGATAGAGTCTGTAGGATATAACGCTCATCCTTCCCGGGGAGTGGAACGGACCATTATCGGGGCTGTCGGCGATGAACGGGGCAAGGCGTATTTAAAATTTGCCGAATCCCTGTCCGGCGTAGAGAAAATCATGCCCATTCTTAAGCCCTACAAGCTTGCCAGCCGTGAGTCGAGGCAGGAAAATACAGTAATTACTGTAGCCGGTGTGGAGATAGGCGGCCCCCGGTTTATCGTCATGGCCGGACCATGCGCGGTGGAAAGCGAAGAACAGATGATGGAAAGCGCCTACATTGTAAAGAAGGGCGGCGCCCATATCTTGAGGGGCGGCGCATTTAAGCCGAGAACGTCTCCCTACAGCTTCCAGGGCATGGAAGAGGATGGTCTGAAGCTCCTGGTGAGGGCTCGCGAAAAGACAGGTCTGCCGGTTGTCACGGAGGTCATGGACCCGGCGCATGTCGATCTTGTGGAGGCGTACGCTGATATTCTTCAAGTGGGGGCGCGCAATGTCCAGAACTTTCCTCTTCTCAAAAAACTCGGGCAGGCGAGGAAACCTGTTCTTTTGAAACGGGGGATGATGACCACTATTGAGGAACTCCTCATGTCTGCGGAATACATCCTCTCTTCGGGAAATAACGATGTGATTCTCTGTGAAAGAGGTATCCGTACCTTTGAGACGGCAACCCGCAACACCCTGGACATCAGTGCCGTACCTGTTTTGAAAGAGTTAACGCACCTTCCCGTCATTGTTGATCCGAGCCATGCGGCGGGTATTTGGAAGTATGTAATCCCCCTCAGCAAAGCGGCAATGGCGGTGGGGGCGGATGGAATTCTTGTGGAAGTTCATCCTGAACCGGAAAAAGCTGTCTCCGACGGCAGTCAATCACTGAAGCCGGAGAAGTTCTATTTCTTGATGGAAGAACTACACAAAATGGAAGATGTCATAAAAAAAATTGCATAGGTGGATCAATGAAAAAAATAAAGGTCAATCTTGATAAAAGGGTATCTTCTTCCTATGAGATTTACATCGGGTACGATATCCTGGATCGCATCGGGCTGATCATTGCGAAAAACTTACCTGCCCGTCACTATGTCGTCGTGAGCGATTCCATCGTGGCACCTCTGTATGGACAACCTTTATTGAGCAGGCTGAGAGGCATGGGCCTTTCTGTCGATATGGTTGACTTTCCCGCCGGAGAGAGGTCAAAAAATATCAGCACAACCCTTGCCATAGTGGAGAGGCTGTTAGAGCTCGGCGCGGACAGGAGCTCTGCCCTCCTCGCGTTGGGGGGCGGTGTAGTAGGCGATATGACAGGGTTCATTGCGTCAACCTTTATGAGATCTGTTCCGTACATCAATATCCCCACTACGTTCATGTCCCAAGTGGATAGTAGCATAGGGGGAAAAACGGCCATTGACCTGCGGGAAGGGAAAAACCTCCTGGGAACATTTTACCAGCCCAGGGGAGTATTAATCGATGTAAAGTTCCTGGATACCCTTCCTGAGACGGAGTTCTACAATGGTCTTGCGGAAGTAATCAAATACGGAATCATTGAGGATGTTGAACTCTTTCGTTTTCTGGAAAAAAATGTAAATGACATTAAGGGGCGTGATTATGGGATCCTTGTCAAGGTCATTGAAAGTTCCTGCCGGATAAAAAAGGGGATCGTCGAGATTGACGAGAGAGACAATGGACTTCGCCGGATTCTCAACTTCGGCCACACCATCGGCCACGCGTTGGAAGCGGAATCCGCGTATACTATTTCCCACGGGGTTGCTGTTTCTCTTGGTATGACTGCCGCGGTCAGAGTTTCTGAGAAATTATACGATTTTCCCGGCGAGGAACGAAACAGGATTGAAACTCTCATGGAAATAGTGGGACTGCCCTGCCGTATCCCACAAGAGGTCCGCACTGACGGGATTCTCTCGAGGTTAAAGATGGACAAGAAAAAAGAGGGGAATGTGATTCATTTTGTCCTGCTCAAGAAGATGGGAATGCCCTTTGTGAACGGGGGAGTTCCGGAGTCTGTCCTGCGGGAAACATTGGAAGGGCTGAGAAAATGACAGAAACGCCACTTGAACGCCTGCGGCGTGATCTCAAGAAAACTGACCGGAAAATAGTAACACTTCTCAATGAGAGGGCTGATCTATCGAAAAAAATCGGAAAACTGAAAGCGGAAAGCGGAATGGAAGTGTACGATGCCGCACAGGAGGCGGCAATTTTTGACTCCCTGAAAAAGATGCACGGTGCGGTGTTACCGGAGAAATACCTGAAAGCTATTTTTCGGGAGATCATTTCCGCGTCGCGAGCACTGCAAAAGCCGATGACAGTAGCCTATCTGGGACCGGAGGCCACATTCAGCCATCTGGCTGCCCGGTCCTATTTCGGTTCGAGTACCACCTTTTCTCCCCAGACTGCAATTTTCCATGTCTTTGACGAGGTGGAAAGGGGAAAAGTGCAATGGGGTGTTGTGCCTGTGGAAAACTCTCTTGAAGGTTCTATCAATTTAACGCTCGATCGATTAATATTGACTCCCCTTTCGATTCGGGCTGAGATCTTCCTCAGGATCAGCCACTGCCTCCTTTCGCCCAGAGAGCATATGGATGAGGTCACACGGGTGTATTCCATTCCCCAGGTATTGGCGCAGTGCCAGGGCTGGCTGCGCGCCAATCTCCCTCACCGCGTTCTTATCGAGGCAGACAGCACCGCAGCGGCGGCGCGGCGTGTGCGGGAAGAAGGTGATGGCGCCGCCATAGGAAGCCGCCTGGCGGCGGCCCATTACGGCTTGCATATTCTGGCAGAAGGTATTGAGGACAATCCTTCAAATACGACACGATTCCTGGTCGTCGGAGAAGGCGAAAGCACCATGACGGGCAGGGATAAGACATCCATACTTTTCGGGACGCCCCACACGCCGGGTGCTTTATATGACGCATTGGAAGCATTTGCCAAACGACAGATAAACCTGATGAAGATAGAATCATATCCTGTGAAAGAGAGACTGTGGGAGTATCTTTTCTTTGTTGATTTTGCCGGGCATGGTGAAGACGAAGAAATCAAAAAATGCATGGATGATTTAAGAAGAAAAACCACCTTCTTAAAAATACTGGGTTCGTATCCCAGGGGCGAGGAAGCGCGATGATTTGCATTCCCATTACAGGAAAGACTCAGGCAGAGGCTCTTCGACAGATAGAAATGAGCCTTCCCCGTGCTGATCTCTTGGAATTGCGAATGGACTTAATTCGCGATGGAGACTTGAGAGCACTGATTGAAAAGTGTAGAGTTGGTCGCAGGCCCATTAAGGTACTGGTGACACACAGAAGGAAGGGATCTTCTGCGGGGTGGGAAATTTCAGAAGAACGGCAAAGGGTCGCCCTGCTGCAAGAAGCTGTCCGTCTTGGTGCGGAATATGTGGATATGGAAGTGGATACACCGGAAGTATTAAAAAAAGAACTGTTGGCCCTGGTAAGGGATCTCGGCAACAAGACAAGGGTGATTGTTTCCCACCATGATTTTCACAGAACACCATCTCTCAAGTCCTTAAAGGATATTGTACACGAGTGTATGCAGATGGGTATCGGTATCGTAAAGATCGTAACCTATGCGGAAAGCCCAGCAGACAATCTCACAGTTCTCAGTCTGATTCCTTATGCGCGAAAAAAGAAAAAGGAAGTCATTGCATTCTGTATGGGAGAGCAGGGCAGACTAAGCAGGATAGCGGCGCCCCTGCTTGGTTCTTATCTCAGTTATGTCTCCCTCACGCGAGGGGCGGAGTCAGCGCCGGGGCAGCTTACCGTAGATGAGATGGAACAGATTATGGTGCATATTGATGGTGGCGATTCGGGAAAAGATACATCGAGCCGCTCTTCGGACGTGCAGATTTTCGGCATTTTTGGAAATCCCGTAAAGCAGAGTCTCTCGCCACTGATGCACGAAGCGGCGCTGGCTGAGATGAAGGTAAATGCGAGATATCTGCCGTTCTGTATTCATGATCTGACAAGCGCGATAAGCGGCATAAGGGGAATGGGTATCCGTGGCGTCAGCGTGACCATTCCTTTCAAGGTGATGACCATGGCGCACCTGGATGAGGTGGACACAGATGCAAAAGAGATCGGTGCCATAAATACCATCGTGAACCACCATGGGACATTAATGGGTTTCAACACCGATTGGATCGGTTTTGTTCAAGCCCTTAAGGATGTTGTTGATATCAAGGGAAAGGTATTTGCCGTATTAGGAGCAGGAGGAGCGGCGAGAGCAGCCGCTTTCGGCATTCGAAAAGAAGGCGGTATTCCCGTTATTGTGAATCGAAACATGGAGAGAGGTCAATATCTGGCCCAGGAAATGGAGTGTTCTTTTTATCCTCTCAAGGATATCGCCCATGTCAGGGCAGATTGCTTGGTCA
>JAFNGM010000147.1 GCA_017885225.1 Syntrophaceae bacterium
GGGTAACAATATCTCCGATATCGGCATTCTTGGTGAGCACCACTGCGTCAAAAGGCGCCTTGATAAGTGCGTATTCCTCGGCAACACTGGCTGCCCTCAGCGCTGCGGCGCTTGCCTTAATAGCGGCTTCCGCTGAATCAATAGACGCTTTTGCTCTGTTCAATCGGATCTCAGAATTGTCATACTCGACGCGAGATATGGAACCGTTCACAATCAGTCGCTTGTTTCTCTCGAATGTAAGCGTAGCTTCTTTATATTCAGCTCTGGCCTGTTCCAGATTCGCATGTGCCGTGCCAAGGTGTGCCTTCGCCTGTTCTCGGGCTGCCACGGCATCCTCATTCTCCAAACGCGCAATAATCTGCCCTTTCTTTACGCGGCTGCCTTCCGATACCATAAGAGAATCGAGTCTTCCCGTGATTTTGGATGCAACGGCGGCTTTTCGCTGGGCCACGACATACCCGCTCGCGTTCAAGAGGGTAAAGGTTTGGGCGGGGTAGATTTGAGAAACAACAGCGACCTCAACGGGAACTGCAGGAGTCAACATTCCCGTGCCGTAGAGGATACCTGTTATAATGAGTACAATGCAGACTACTATGATGTACCTGAACCGTTTATGAGAAAACGGTTGACCGGCCTTGAGAGACTTGTCAATTTTCAGTTTGGAAAGGTCATCTTCGGCCATAAATTAGATTCCTCCATTATTTGAGTAATCCCCTTTCCTGGGCAATGCGCATATAGGTTTCCACCACGTTTGACGGGGGAGTGTAACATTCATTTTCCGCCTTGCGGATGAGATCGATCGCCTTGACGCTGCAGGTAGAGACACAGAGGCCGCATCCTATGCAGCAGCCGAGATCAACTTCGGCGAGGTCATCACGCATGTGAATGGCGTCCATCTGGCACCTCTCCACGCAGATTTCACAGCCTATGCAGTCTTCCTCGCGAATACGTGCAAAATAATTTGCATGCACAAGGGAAGCCGGATTGGGGAGGCGCTTGAGGTTTTTCAATATCTGGCAGCAATCCCCGCAACACAGACACATGCTGAGGATTTTCTGGGCGTTGGTCGGCTGCAATACGAGCGCTTCCGCTTCCGCTCGCTCCAGAATTTTTATGGCTTCTTCGCGAGTTATCGGTCGCCCAAGGCCGTTGTTCTCATAGAAATAGGCGGCGCTCGAAAACATCAGACAGGCTTCGGCCAATTTGCCGCAGCCTTCCCCGATCATGGAATGTTCTCTCCTGCATATGCACGGCGCCACAACAATCTTGCTTTGCTGTTCAATCAGCTTCCGGGCCTGTTCATAGGGCATGACAGTTCCCTGATCTTCCACGCTGGCCCCGATCGGTATGGTTCTCAATTGATGAGTTTTGAGAGAGGCCATTGCGTCCATTAAATAGGGGATGTATTCATTCATATCCCTTATGAGCCCTTCATCCAGGTCGTTGACATGGTACTCCCATATCCCGACGACGTACTGCATTGCCATATAACGCAGGCCTTCAGGAAGATCGGCGCGGTAGATCAATCCCCGGCGTGACATTGCATAGAGCTTTTCCGCAAGTTCATCAGGCGGAAGGTTGGCCCTTTTGGCGATTCTCTCCACAGGCTCGGGCATCATTCGCAATGAGAGCGCCAGCACGGCTTCTTCTTCGGTAAAAAGCCGCTTNNATCGGGTTCCTTACCTCTCTTTGAAGTTGTGGTGATCGTAGAGACTATTCCATATCACAACCTCTGCGAAAACAGGATTGATATATGGAATTCAGCCTTTTGTCATGATTGCCAGTGTTCCTGGAATGACAGAAATAATGCTGAAAGGTAACGATTTTACGTGTAAGCGTCAAGGATTATTTATGGGCCTGGCGCTATGCATTGGTCTTGAAGCTGTTATGTGAGAAGAATCTCTACAAAACGCTTCAACGTTGCGCCTGCATCCCCAATAGGGGGTGTAAAGCGCCAGTTATGAGAATCTTCACCGTCGTGGTTGACAATCCGATCAGAGTAGTTCATGCCCATTTTCATCTCCGCATAGGCCATAGAAGCGCGCAACTGCAAATCTTGCATTACCTCGGGGGTAAGGAGCTTCCCCTGTTGTTGCATGCGGCCGATGTGTTTTGGGAGCATTATAGCTGCGACAGCCTCATCCGGAGACGTGAACCCCATAAAGTCTTGCAGGGCCGTAATTTCGCCTTCCGTCGCGGGGCTTATGAAGACAGTACGCACGTGAAATTCGGCAGATAATTGCACGGTGAGAGGATGATTGAGAAACGACTCACCGAGAGTAGGGTATATTTCGAAAATAATGAGATCATAGTGGGAAAAAATCTTCCGCATTTCCTCCAGGTCGATCGCCTGCCAGACGGTCCGTGTTTTTCCTACAATATAACGATTCGAAGGAAAAGCCCTGATTTCCTGCTCGGTACGAAAATAGTAGTCGATACCCTCTTGTTCGATGGAACGAGGCGGACGGCTGGTATACATGACGGGCATCTGAAAGGATATGTGTGGGTGCACTCTCCTGAGGGCTTCTATAAGTGGAGATTTTCCGACACAGGATGGACCTGATAAAATGATGAGACGTTTATTCATATGTGCCAGCCTCAGACGAAAAAAGCGTTGTCAATGTGCATTTTATATATTATTAAATTAAGAATACACAATGAAAAAGTATTATCCCCGAAAAAGGAGACGCCTCGAATCCTTTTTGCACCGAAATTGGAGAAAAGTTACAAAAAAACGACTGAACAGGCCTGCTGACCGCTGTTAGACTGCAGGAAGAGATTATGATAACGATTAGCAGTTATTTGCATAGAAGTGTCTTGAGAGATATCATACGGCGCTGGATGTATTACGATTTGGATCCATCCGATGTGGACACGATCGCGCGTCTGGTTCATTTTAACAATGTGTATGTTTCCCGATATCTCAAAATTTTTTCAGAAAAAGTATTTCAGGCATTGCACGGAAATTCTCTTTATTCGAAACCGGCATTCCTTAAAAGTGATCTGAAAGATATGATTGTCGCCAATCCGCCGTACCGGAACTCCCGGATAGATGCATTAATCCATAACTATCATGCGGACCCGGGACGCTTTTATCGGGAGACCCCTTTCCAGGCAACGTTGTATTTCAAACGTGACAACGGGGCAGAAGATTATATAGGATCAAACAGGATAAAACGAGTCCACAGGCTTGCCGAAAAGTCTGCCCGTAAAATCATCGATATGATATTCGACGCAATCAGGAAGCATGCCGATGTATTGGCGGATGAACGGGCGAGATTTTTGGGTATTCCCCGGCATCAGCTTCTGACACCCCAGGAAGAAATGACCGCAGAATTTCTCAGAGCAGAGGACCGGTTGCTGGAAGATTTCAAAGAAAAGAGGAAACTGCACTATGCAGAAGACATGGTGATCAATGATGTTGCCGGCATGAAAGTAATTATCGACAATTCCGAACAGGACCGATTGCTTGCGGTTCTTGACCTCATGGGTGACTGCGAGATTGTCGAAAATGAGAAACACTCCGGCAAGTATAATGCCACTAACTTGATTGTACGTCTTAAACCATCCCGTGAAGAAATTCTCACTCAACCCTTAAGCGAAAAAATCGTCGAAATAATGCGTGTCAGGGATCTCAATCCTGAAGAATCAAATAAGGCATTCGTTGAATTTGTCAAATCCGGAGAGGAAACGGTGTGTCTGGAGATCATCGTTTCCGATTATGAAGAAATGCTTGAGAGCGAAATCGGCCGGTGCATGCATGAGGATCGGATTACGGAGCAACGCCTGCGACAACAATATTGCGGGCATCTTGCAAAGAATATCGAATACCTTATGGAGTATCTTTTCACGTTTCCCTCTTCAACAAAGACTGAACTCAGAGAACTGCCCATCAAGCTCTGGAACCGCTATCTTCCTGATTACTTTGAAGATGTTCTCAAAGATCTTTTCCGGATTCCTCTGAGCAGTGTGGTGGAATGAGCAGTATTTCCGATGCTAAGGCATCCCTGTTGTTCTGTGTCATCAAAAAACAGCTTCACGTCGTCGCGTATTTTCACCGCTTCAATAAAGCCTTCACCTGTGCGCGCGATGGTCGCGATGATCGCAATGATCGGCTTCCTGTTTATGCTTGGTCTCTGTCATTTTAGACACAGGTTCTCAAGCAGTTGCCGGAACATGAAGCATGGCTGAAAGAACTGGATCATAGCCCGGATCAAGATTGAATCGGGTATCATTGATAATGTGTAATCAGACTACGAGTCCGGCGGAATTTCGAAAGGAGGGTTTGCGTGGCCTATTCGGACAAGAAAAGCTGCAAGGTCGGCGAAAGGGAAATCCTACACGGCGAGTTTGCTTCCCTGGCCGACAAATGTGTCATTTGTAACGATGGGACGCTCATAGAGAACTATGACAATATCTTTGGCGGTATTGCAGGGGTCGGCACCGGCGGTGTCTGGGATGAAGACACGTTCTTCTGAGCCGGATTTACAATAGTATGGAACGGTGAAGGTCATTAAAGATACGGGATGAAAATGCCGATATAATAATCAAACGACAAGTCTGCGATGTTCGTTCATCGTCCATGGAAGACAAGAATCATGAGATATGATCAGCGCACATGGCAAAACGGCATAGGTGGATTTCGTTGCTCCCCCCATGGGATACAAATCTCTTGGGGGTTGTTTTTTTACATCGTTTTATACACGTTGCCTGCGGTGACAGAACATCCATTCATTATGACGGCCATTCATCCTTTCAGAGGGTAATTTCTTAGAAACTCTAATTGATACATGCCGGTTTCAATAAAATCATCGACCTTTCTTCTCTCCATAAAAGGTGTTAAAAGAAAAGCGGTAACCTGAACACCATTTATTGAAGGAGGACCCCGTGTCGGAACAATTCGTCAGTGAAAGAAATATCAGATTTTTGCTCTATGAAGTCTTTGACGCATCTTCCCTCATCAAATACCCGCGCTACGCTGAGCACAGCCAGGAGATATTTGATATGGTTTTTGAAACAGCCCTGAAGCTGGGAAGAGATCTCTTCAAACCCTCATTTCGTGAAATGGATAAGAACCAGCCGGAGTTTATTGACGGTTGTGTAAAAGTTCATCCAAAGGTGAGAGAGATCATGAAGATTTGCGGTGAAGGCGGCTGGATATCTGCCACGGCTCCTTTAGAACTGGGCGGGCAGCAACTTCCCTCCTTGGTAGGATTTGTTCCCATGTTTATCTATTCTGCGGCAAATTACGCTGCCAGCGTCTATCCTTACCTCACTGCCGGCGCCGCACACCTTATTTACTCTTTTGGTACTGAAGATCTGATCAATGCCTACATTCCCAACATGTACGCCGGCAAATGGCAAGGTACAATGGCCCTCACCGAGCCTCAGGCAGGGAGTTCCTTGTCCGACATCACCACCATTGCCGAGGCAACGGATCATGGGTATTACCGAATACGAGGGCAGAAGATTTTTATTTCCACAGGCGATCATGATTGTGCAGAAAACATCGTGCACTTGCTCCTCGCGCGGGTTGCGGGTGCGCCTGCCGGTGCGAAAGGCATTTCCCTATTTGTTGTTCCCAAGCTCAGGTCTGACGAGACCGGGGGCCTCGTTTCTAATGATGTCCAGGTAACGGGAATTTACCATAAAATGGGGTACCGCGGGGCACCCATTACACATTTGAGTTTCGGCGATAACGACGACTGCAGAGGGTATCTCGTGGGACTGCCACACCGGGGCCTTTCCCATATGTTTCAACTGATGAACGAGGCGAGAATTGCAGTGGGAATAGCGGCTGCCGGTATTGCATCCGCCGCGTATTATTCAGCACTGGAATATTCCCGGGAGAGGCCCCAGGGAAGGCCGCCTGCAGCCAAAGATCCTTTATCGCCCCAGGTTCCTATCATCGAGCATCCCGATGTAAAGAGGATGCTTCTCTTCCAGCGTGCTATCGTTGAGGGCTCCCTTTCGCTCCTCTTGCAGTGCGGAAAATATGTGGATATGGAAAAGGTTCTTGAAGGAGATGAAAAAGAGAAATACACTCTTCTCCTGGAAATTCTCACCCCCATCGCGAAGACTTATCCTGCAGAGATGGGGATACTTTCCGTAAGCCAGGCCCTTCAATGTCTCGGAGGCTATGGCTACTGTGATGAGTTTCCCCTTGAGCAACTTTATCGCGACGCGCGCATCCATACGATCCATGAGGGAACCACAGGAATTCAGGGGCTCGACCTCCTTGGTCGCAAGGTGACAATGAAAAATGGAAAAGCAGCATTGCTTTTCCTCAACGAGGTGGAGGAATCCATTGATATTGCCAAAATAGATCCGACGCTGAAACCTTATGCAGATAAGCTCGAAGAATCGGTAAATGAGCTTAAGAAGGTTACGGCTCATCTTGTCGGCCTCGCCATGGAGGGAAAAATAGATTTATTTCTGGCTGACGCGACGCTCTATTTAGAGTTTTTCGGTATTGTTGCCATAGGCTGGCAATGGCTGCTTCAGGCCCTGGCTGTAAAGAAAGCTATCCGTGGAAATCCATCAGAATCGGATTTGAGATTCTACCAGAGCAAACTGCACACGTTCCGATATTTCTTCTGCTACGAACTTCCGAAGATTAAAGGCCTCACGGAGAGCCTGCTGACAAGCAATGGATTAACGCTGGAGATGAACAAGGAATTATTTTAAATGGAAGCATTACGCGTCGTGATGGCCCCAGAGTGCGTTCCGAAGCCCTGACGAGCGCCGGATTCGGCGCTGGATCGCCGCCAGGAATATATCTTCTTTTCCCCAGATTTGGATTCTCTCTTTTGCCCTCGTAATGGCCGTGTAGATCAGTTCCCTGGTCAGAACCCACGTATCTCTGTCGGGCATCATGAGGAGGACTTCGTCAAATTCCGAACCCTGGCTCTTGTGAACGGTCATGGCATACGCTGTTTCATGGTCCGGGAGACGAAGAGGCGGGAAGCTTCTGACAGAACCGTCCGGTCCGATGAAAAAGACCCTCAGTTCGCCGTCTCTCTCGTGATCCGCCATGGTGATTCCTATGTCGCCATTGAACAGCCGGAGACTATAATCGTTTTTGGTGATCATAACGGGGCGGCCTGAATACCATCTTCCGCTCCGGTCGACAAGGCCTTTCTTCTGCAGAATATACTCAACGGCGATGTTCAAATTGTAGACGCCGTACGGCCCCTCGCGGAGGGCAGAGAGAATTCGGGAACGAGTNNCCATTCCTGGAGGCGGCGCGGCAGTTTATCCGGCCGGGGCAGACTCTTCCAGTTGATGTCTCCGGAACTTGAGTTCCGAATGAGATCGAGAGCCTGTGAGCCGTTGCCCTCATTCACCGCATGACTTACGGAATACACACCACGTGCTTTGCTGAAACGATAACTTTTTGTGAGGTGGATGATGCAATCGTCCATGGCTGCCCCGGGTATACCTGATGCGCTAGAGCAGATTTCTTCACCTGTTGCTCGATGGCATTCTGAGATGAATGAGGGCGAGAATCGGTGTAGAGCATCTTTATCGCAGATATCGCCGAGAACAGATCCTGCCTCTACAGAGGCCAGTTGATCCTTGTCTCCCAAAAGGATAAGGCGGGATTGGGGTTTGACGGCTTGTGCCAGCCTGGAAAAGAGAACAAGGTCTACCATGGAAGCCTCATCGATAATGACAACATCATAGGGCAGGGGGGCATCCTTGTTGAAGCGGAAAGTCGGGGAGTCCGGCCTGCCGCCAAGGAGTCTGTGGATTGTTGAGGCCTCATCAGGAATGGCTGCTTTTACGGATTCGCTGCAATTGAGGCCAATCTTTGTTTTTTTTATGGCCTCTTGGAGACGGGTTGCGGCCTTTCCCGTAGGTGCGGTCAGGGCGATATGCAATTGTCTGTCACGGTTTTGTTCGATAAGAAGGGCGAGTATGCGGGCGACCGCGAAAGTCTTACCTGTTCCCGGTCCTCCGGAAATGACGCACAACCCGTTCCGGAAAGAGGAAAATGCGGCGACTCTCCGCCAGTCAACATCTTTTTCTCTGTCGTCTTCGCCAAGCGGGAAAATCCTTTCGAAGCTGTCCTTCAGATGCTGTTGGTCAAATTCCACAAATGTATTGGCCGCAAAGGTTTTCAATGCATCAGCGAGCTTTTTTTCATGATCCCAATACCGATAAAGATAAAGACGAGTGCTGTCCAGGATAAGGGGCCGGTAATCACCAGGACTCCCCACCACGGGGCTCGCACAGAGAACATTCAGCCATGCATTCAGGGGAGGGCAGGTCAGGGGCCCGGATTCTGGAACCTCAAGGGCGGCTTCCGTGAGCGCCGTAAGATCGATGCAGATATGACCCTCGCCACGCGCACGGCTGACCAGGGCTACGGCAAGGAGGAGCTTCGCATCAAATGTTCCATCGAGCCTGCCGAGGAAACGGGCGAACCGATAATCCAGTTCCGAAAGGAACTTATTTTCATACAGGGTGTCGATGGTCGCTTCACTCATGATAAATATTTAAATCCACGTCATTGTATTCCCCCCTTTGGAAAAGGGGGGCTGGGGGATTTGTCTGGCTGAGTAAAATCCCCCTCAATCCCCCTTTACAAAAGGGGGACGTATCAGTATGTATCACATCGCGATCAGGTTTTTACATAGGAATTCAACTGCTTTTTTTGCTGGCCTGTCTCGGTATATTCCCGCGTGAGGTCCGGTTTCAGGATTGACACCCCTGAGAAAGATATAGATCACTCCTCCGAAATGCGTTTTGTAGTCATAGTCGGAGAGGCGCGTTTTCAGGTACTGATGCAGGGCAGCTATATAAAGGTGGTACTGGAGGATATACAGCTCCTCCCGCATGACTTCAGAGAGCGCCTCTGTCCCGTAGTCTTCGACGGATGCACCCAAATAGTTTGATTTCCAGTCCACAAGGTAGAAGCGTCCTTCATAGAGGAAGACGAGGTCTATGAATCCCTTCAAGTATCCTCGCACGGGCTGGAAGGTGAGTTTTTCGATTTGTTCGGGAAATGCGGAGGGGGACCATACGCCGCTTTCTTTGAAGATGTTCCGAAGTGCATCCGGCGTGAGCCTGTTTAAAGGAAAGGTGAACTCAATCTCGCTCAAGCGGTTCTCGGTGCTGATGGCCGAGAGGGTAAGCCCATGTATGGCGGGGTCGAGAGGCACAGTGACCACCGAGTCAATCATCCCTAAGACCGTCTCCTGCCATTTCAGATCGAAACCGTGCTCGATCAATTTTGCCGCTACGAGATTTTGCGTTTCCGTGGAATCCGGTGCGGTGAAATCGATGTGCTCCAGAATGTCATGCAGACAATTGCCTGCTTTCGCGCCTCTGGGAAAGGCAAACATACCGATCGGCTCTTTTTGATACGGCATTTCCGCGGATACGGCTCCGCCGTCACGGTCCGGGAGATCCGCGATGTCATCGGGAGGAATTACCGGCATCGCCATGCGTTCCGAACGCAGATAGGAGAAACTGGCAATGCGTCTGTCCCTATCGACGATTCCGGGAAATAATCGGCAGGAGAGACTTACCGGCGTTTCGGCGGGAGGCGCCAAAGTTTCACAAGTCGGTTCGGGCATATCGTACAGGCTGATCGCGCCTTCTGACTGCGTTGCGATGCGCTCCAGGGTGCTATGCATATCCGTGTCCGTGAGTTTAAGGAATTTCTCTTCCGTCGCCTCCACGATATGCGATGAATCACCACCGGGCGTATGGAGGATATAGGCAAGGGAAGATGTGCCCGCATCTTTGAACGGCCCCCACAGGAGGTAGCAGCGGTTTTTCGCGCGTGTTACTGATACGTAGAGGAGGCGGATATTTTCCGCGAGATTTTCCCTTTTCGCCAGCATTTTGCCGGAAACGCCATCCGGTTCGAGGACAAGGTTCAACCGCCAGTCGTCTTCCGGATCGTGATAAGTGAATTCCTTTCTCCTGGCTTTTGAGTCTCCCCAGTTGAACGGGCAGAAAACAATGGGATATTCCAGTCCCTTGCTTTTGTGGATAGTGACGATCATGACGGCACAGTCGTCGCTTTCGAGGCGGAGTTCATGTTCATCCGACCGCAGAGCGTCCGGATCACGCTGACAGGCAAGCCATTTGATCATGCCGGAGATGCCCAGCTTTCTTTCGATGGATTCCGTGTGGAGAACCTCCATGAGGTGAAGGATGTTTGACAGGCGGCGCTCGCCGTCGGGAAACGCGAGGAGACGTTTGCGGATATTCTCATGCGCAAGGAAATAGCGGAACATTCCTATGAATCCGTGCCGCTCCCATAGGGTGTTGTAGTACCGGAAAAGTGTGAGCCATTTTTCCCAGTCCGATTCACACTTGCCCAGCGATTCAAGTGTTTCACCGTTCAATCCAAGCATGTCCGTCGATAGAGCGGTTCTGATGAGACCTTCGGAGTGGGGCTCCGCGAGAGCGGCAAGGATGCGTTCCATTTCCATGGCTTCATGGGTGTCAAAAAGGTTGCCCGTGCTGTGCACTACGCTGTGGATGCCTATGCTGTAAAGGGCCTCCTGGATGAGACGGGCCTCGCGATTTTCTCTGACCAGAACGGCGATGTGGCTTTCAGCCAGCGGTTCGGCGCCGATCATCGCCTTTCCTTCTCTGCCGAGATTGAGAAGCCGGGATATTTCCGCGGCTACGGCCCTTACAATGAGGTCGGCAGTCATACTCTGGTTGGTTTTCGCGCCTGCCGCCTCCAGCCGGATACCGCCAAGGAACCAGATATGAAAAGGCGGTTCTGTATGGCCGTTGACGGTAAGCAGGCTCCGGTCTTTTACGTTTCCCGCTGCCGCCCTTTCAAAGGGAACCTCTTCGTAAAGAAAAGCGTCCTTCTTCGGGTTTTCGAAGATAGCATTCACGGCGCGGACAAGTTCCGGCTCGGAACGCCAGTTATTCGTGAGCGTATAGCGGGAATCAACATGACGGGAAGCCCGCATGTACGCGAAGAGATCGGCCCCGCGGAAGCTGTAGATGGATTGCTTGGGGTCGCCGATGAAAAAGAGAGGGGTCTGGCCGCCTCCAAAGATATTCTGAAAAATGGCGTACTGGACGGGGTCCGTGTCCTGGAACTCATCGATGAGGGCAGCGCGGTAACGGCCTTTTACGTTGCGGACAAGGTCTTTACCGCCGGCTCTCTCCAATGCATCTCGGAGATTGAGAAGGAGATCGTCAAAGGACTGGATGTTTCGCGTGTATTTTCTTTTCCGGAGTTCTTCCCGCAGGTAGCGGAACACATTTCCTTTGAGGAAGAGAAGCTGCCCTTCGATCTCGGCCTGAAGCTCACGGGCTCTTGCCAAGAGCTCCTCGCAGTCATCGAAGAAATTATGTGCGGGAGTTGATTTTCCTTTATTGGTACCCGCTTTTAACCCGGACGAGGTAAATTTTTCGAACCCTTCAAAGAGAGGGAACGTTTCTTCCGAAGCCGCGTAGCCGTCCATCCTGGCGGCAAGGATATCCGGATTTTTGTATTTGGCTTTATTCAAGCCGGGATTTTTAAGTAATGCGAGGACATCCTCCCGTGCGCGCCCCCATGCCGAGAGCACCCTCTCACGCGCCCTTCTGAAAGCAGGCAACGCATCAAGCGAAACGGGCGATGCTGCGGGAATGACCCGCATGTCGGGATTGGAAAGCATGCCTTTGGTCAGGGCCAGAAAGAATTGAGGCTTAACGTTATTTTTCAGGGCATACGATACAAATTCCCGCGGCGCTTCATAAAAATGCTTTCGCCAGAAGTCCCGGACGATCTCGCTGTGCAGAGCGCGCTCATCCGGAACCAGTTCCGTGTCGAAGAGCCCCATGCTCTCGAAGGCATTCTCATGGAGAACCCTCTGACAGAATCCGTGAATCGTATAGATGGGCGCCTCGTCGAAATCCCTCAACGCCGCCCTCAGAATACGCAATTTCTCTAATCTCTCATACTGGATTCCCGCTTCCGCGGGAATGACAAAAGGAGGATGGTCATCCCGGACCCCCGATGAGGATATTCGAGGGCAGTCCTGATCCGGGATCCAGTACTTCCTTACCAGCCCATCCAAGAATGGATCTTCATGTCCTCCCTTTGTAAACGCGTCTATGGTTGCACGAATCGTTTTACGGATTCGGTCACGCAGCTCCTCTGTCGCCGCCACCGTATAGGTGACGACAAGGATCTCGCCGACGGAAAAACGCTTTTCCAGGAGGAGGCGGAGAAATATCCCGGCGATGGCATACGTTTTTCCCGTTCCTGCACTTGCTTCGATCAGATTGGTCTTTTCAAGGGCGCTTTTCAGGAGATCAAAATTACATCTGTCATTGTAGATTTGATCCAAAACAATTCCACCTTAATTTAACTTTCATCCTCTACACGCTTCTGTGTGGCCTGTTTCTGTTCACGGATCAGCCTGTCGCGTTCCTCCATGCACTGACGGCAAAACCGGGTATGTCCGCACTGTCCTTTGCAGTTCTCCCAGTCGTCCATGGAATCCTTCATTTCTTTTTCAGTCAACTTCTCATCCGCCTGACTAATTTGTTTATCGTAACGATGCATGGTAGCAAATCTTACTTTCCATTTCAACCTGCGACAGGTACTGTTCAATGGTAAAATAAATACAGGGGGATAATACCTCCTCATCCGGAATCCAGGATTTATCTATAGTAGTTTACTATGTTATATTCCTTGTCCCACTGACAGGAGAAACATTAATATAGTGTTCCTTCTTTTATGAGAGGAACACCACTATAACATCCCTCCCTTGATGGGAGGGACGGAGGGAGGGTGAAAAGGCAATCTGCTTTCCCCTCGCCACATAGCTTTATACCAGAAACGCATCCGACATTAAATCAGAATCTATTCCATATCTTGTTATCCCGGAATTAATAAGCCTGCCCCGTATCCCCGCTTCCGCGAGGACAGGCCCGATATGGGGGATCCAGCCCACCCCCTGTCATTCCAGACCTGATCGGGAATCCACTCTTTGCAGTACATCAAAATATTTGAAGTCATTAAAGAAAATGTGTATAGTCTTTCAAATAATAATAGTATGGGTAAGGCTGTAGCAGAAATCTTTATCCCCAAAACTTCATAGAGAAACCATTATGAAGAGGAAGACAACCAAACAAGCAATCATACGCGAGCCCCTGGCCGGCTATAACGAATCAACCATCGTGATCTATCAATCTCCAGAAGGCATACGGATTGATGTAAAGCTCGAACGAGATACTGTTTGGTTGACCCAGAAACAGATGGCCGAACTGTTCGACACAGAGCGTAGTGTCATCACCAAGCATTTGCGCAACATTTTTTTATCGAGCGAATTAATTAAGAATTCAGTTAGTGCAAATTTTGCACTAACTGCCAGTGACGGCAAAACATACCAGACCGCTTTCTACAACCTCGATGCTGTCATCTCTGTCGGCTACCGCGTCAACTCGAAACGCGGCACCCAGTTTCGCATCTGGGCTACCGGCGTGTTGCGCAACCATATTCTGAAAGGCTACACGGTCAACGAGCATCGGCTGCTGGAGCTGAACCAGGCTATACGTCTGATTACGAACATCGCCGAGCGCCGTGAATTGACAGGTGATGAGGCCACAGCGCTGCTACGCGTCGTCGGAGATTACAGCTATGCCCTCGACCTTCTCGATGATTATGATCATCAGCGGGTAAGTCTCCGAGACGTATCCCCCGGCGAAGTCAAAGCCGTAACCGTCGAGGAAGCCCGTCAGGCAGTTAAAAAGATGCATGAGAAATTCGGTGCATCGGACTTGTTCGGTCGCGAAAAAGATGAAAGCCTGCCGGGGACATTAGGCGTGATCATGCAGACCTTTGATGGAAAAGATGTTTACCCCAGTCTGGAAGAAAAGGCCTCGAACCTGCTCTATATGCTCGTCAAGAATCACCCTTTTATTGACGGTAACAAGCGCATCGCCGCCGCACTGTTCTTGTGGTTCCTGGAAAAGAACGGCGTTCTTTATCGTTCCGACGGCACCAAACGCATCGCTGACAACGCCCTTGTTGCCATCACGCTGCTTATCGCCGAGAGCCACCCGGAGGAAAAAGATATTCTTACACGCGTGGTCGTTAACCTGATCAATCGAAGGAACGTATAAAAACAGCCCACCATCTCTTTCCAGCTTCTGTCATCCCGTCCCCATTTGTCACTGCGAGGGCTTAGCCCGTGGAAATCTCTACGATACAGTCTATTGATTCAGGTTCTATGAAACCGTCATTCCAACCAATACGTGTCATTTTTCTTGAGCCTTGAACCTTGGCAGTAACACATCCGACATTAAATCAAAAATCTCACGCTTAACTTCGAAAAGAAAGGCGTATGTATTACTTCCTCTTCTAAGGAAGAGAGT
>JAFNGM010000148.1 GCA_017885225.1 Syntrophaceae bacterium
GGGTATAAAGCTAGGTAATGTGTTGCTAATCAGTTACCATTTTTAAAATTAATGTACCACGCAAAGTAGTTCTTCCTGTGTTGTTTTGACAGGCCTCTGTGCTTTCTGTAAATCTCTTTTAGTCTAGAAAAATAACCTTCAAGCTTATTCGTAGTTGCTGCAATGCATGTATTATCAAGATAATGAAACATATTTGGCAAAGCATGCAGCAGTAAGCTTCTGGTCCTTTGTAAATCGCCGTACACCTTATGAGATGATGGAAGCGCCTTCACGCTTTGACCGTATTGTTCTTCCCATTCCTCAAAATCGTTAATGAAGATGTCTCTTCTCTCTCTGTCTTTAACTTCGGTTATCGTTAACAGAATTCTTCTCAAATCCTTTGACACTTGAATCTTTGGATATCTCCTCAACCATGATAACCCTTGTCTTAGTATATGTGCTATACACCTCTGAATAATTATATCTGGCCAGACAACTTTCAATGCGCGAATCACGCTGGTGTTGCCATCGATTGTAATTGCCTCCGGATTAAGATTACCATCGTGCATCTCTTTAAATATTTGGTGTGCAGACTCATAGTTCTCTCGTTGCTGGTATTTATGCGCAATGACCTTGCTCGTTGCGGTATCCATTAACACCATGAGACAGTTTTCATGCTTGAAATATGTGCCATCAAACTGCAAATACTTAATTACACGTAAATCAAAAGCACGTGCAGCCGGAGTCCTTTCCAACCAATACTTCTTTATTTGGTTTATTTTCCAGATTCCGTGGGTACTTATCGTTATTAATTGCCTGACCGAATATCCTTCCGTTACCCATAATACAAAACTCTTCTTCTCTCTATGCCGCTTGTTCTTGTCATTATGAAATGTATACGTGTAATGACAGCCCTTGCATCTAAACCTCTGGCTACCGCTGAGAGTATGTCCATATAATTTGACATCAAAAGAACCACATCTTAAACAACTTTTTTTTCATAATATTGAACCACTTTAATATTATTTTCTAGGCTCCATGATAACCTATCAAATATATTAAACATTGAATAATATTATCTCCCTCCCAGCAACACATTACCTATCTTTATACCCATTCCGAACGAATGTGAGGAATCTTTAAGATTTCTCCTTGCAGTCGAAATGACAATAAGGTTGTCGTGTTAAAGGGGGAAATAACAGTTATTGTATACACCATCGCGACATTCCTGTCAACGTGAACAGGCGCCAAAAAGGCGCTTGACAGAAAAATCAAAAAGTCCCATGATCCGAGCCATATTTTAACCTTTTGTATGAAGTAGATTCCATATATTTCCCCTTTAGAAAAAGGGGGGCAGGGGGGATTTTACTCTCGTCGCAAAATCCCTCTCAATCTCCCTTTTCAAAAGGGAGACTTAATAAAAATGTATATACTCTATAACATTCTGTTATCCATTGCTGCCATGTGTGCGTTACCCTATTACGCGGCAAGGATGATATGGACAGGAAAATACAGGAAAAGCCTCGGACCGAAATTCGGGTTCGTGGATAACAAAATCTTCAGTGAAATGAACGGCTCCCCCAGAATATGGATCCACGCCGTGTCCGTCGGCGAGGTCACCGCGGCCGCTCCCATCGTTGCACTTTTGAGGACATATTTCCCGGAGGCCTGCATTGTATTTTCAACAAGCACGGAAACCGGCCAGGAAATGGCACGCAGGATCGTCACCACGGCCACATCGTTTATCTACTACCCCCTCGACATTCCCTGGGTCGTGAGAAAATTTATCACACGAGTGAATCCCGATATTTTTATCCTTACCGAGACAGAACTCTGGCCGAACTTCATGAGAGCATGCCGCGAGCGGGGCGTCAAGATCGTCATGGTGAACGGACGTATTTCTCCCCGATCGTTCCAGAAATATGCCGCAACAAGGTTTTTCTGGAAGGGCGTCCTGGATGCGATCATAGAAATAGGAGTGATATCACAAATCGACGCAGAACGGCTCAGAGTCCTCGGAATGCCGCCATCGAGAATGCACATTATGGGAAACGCGAAGTACGACAGTCTGGCGGCGAAGGCATCCCACGAGCTGCGGGAAGAGGCGGAAAAAAGGCTCAACATCACAAGTGCCGATAAAGTCTTCGTTGCCGGGAGTACCCATGAGGGCGAGGAAAAAATCATCCTGGACGTGTACCAAGGCCTGCTCAATAAATACCCTGATTTCAAGCTTATCCTCATACCGCGACACCCGGAAAGGGCTCAGGCTGTGCTCGCGCTGGCCAGGGAGTCCGGATTTAACGACTGCATCACATTGACCGAGCTTATCGCGGGGAGACTCCGTACGCATGAACGAATCATTATTATCGATATCATTGGGGAACTCTTCAAGGTATACAGTCTGGCCACTGTCGTCTTTTGTGGCGGCTCCCTTGTGCCGAAAGGGGGGCAAAATATTCTTGAGCCCGCCGCTTGGGGCAAAGTGATTTTTTACGGCCCTTCCATGGATGACTTCCGGGAAGAAAGAGACCTTTTAGAAAAGACCGGCACGGGGATCACCGTGGGGAGCGGGAGTGAATTGCTGGAAGGCATCCTGAAGCTCATGTCTGACCCTGACGACCTTATCAAGAGAGGTGAGGAAGGGCGAAAGATGGTCATCGCAAATACGGGGGCCGCGGAGAAATATGCCAAGATGGTCAGCACGCATATAAGGAGTGGTAACGCGCAATAATTGCATTTAACTTTGTCATTTCCTGCCTACCCCTCGGCCCGCCTCAGATATTCATTCCACCGGGTATCGACCCACCGCTGGAGCTGTCTCAGTTGCTCGGTGCTCATCTTCCTGAATCTGCCCTGTCTTTCCACATAATTGATGACGGGCAGTTTGTTCCCCTTCTCTGCCAGGGTTTTGCTCCTCCTGGTGAGACGCAATTTCCCGTCCTCGATCTCAAAGAGCACTACAATCCCTGTTTCGCCGGCAAGCCTCCCGATGCGCACGGTGTCCTTGGGTGCATAGCCCCAGCCCGGAGGACAGGGAACGGCGACCTGCATGTAACGCGGTCCCTTGATGCGCTTCGCTTTGACGAATTTTTCATAAAGGTCGATAGGGTACGCTGACGATGTCGTGGCGAGGTAAGGCAGGTCATGGGCCTCCATGATCCGCAGCATGTCTTTCTTGGGCTGCTGTTTCGTCAGCACCGGCGTGGTCGTCGTAAGCGCCCCCATAGGCGTGGCACTGGAACGCTGGGTGCCCGTATTCATATATCCCTCGTTATCGTAACAGACGTAAATAAAATCCGTTCCTCTCTCCGCAGCGCCGCTCAGGGCCTGGATACCCATGTCAAACGTTCCCCCGTCCCCGGCAATGGCCACAACCGTGATGTCCGTGCGGTTCAATGCGTTCAGACCGGCGACAATGCCCGCCGCGGAGGCCGCCGTACTGGCAAAGGTATTGTTCAGAGTGGGAACGGTTACGGATGTAGTCGGATAAAGACCATGGAGGACGGTCAGGCAACACGCCGGAAACGTGAGAATCGTATTTTCTCGTAACGCTTTCAGGATGTACCGATACGCGAGGGACAAGCCGCAACCCTGACAGGCCCGCTGTCCCGGAAGCATATACTCTTCAATATTAACCTTGAACAGATTTTCCGGCATACGTTCACTCCGTAAAACAATTTAACCATTTCGTTGCAGGCTCTGTATCTCCCGCGGCAATGGCATCGCATGATGCACGTACAGCTTCCGCAAGTTCCCTTGCCTTCACATCCCTGCCACCTAAGCCCACCACGTAATTATGGATAGGCAGCCGGATATCGGTCCCGTAAAAGGCAGCCTTGATTTCGGAACAGAGCGCACCTTCATATCCGTAGCTGATTCCTTTTTCGAAGATTATAAGAGCCTTTGTGTTCCGGAAAATTTCCCTGACTTCTTCTTTCGGGAAAGGCCTGAANNCTCAACATATCCGCCGCGGTGGTAGCCTCGGTGGCTACGGAACCCATCCCCGCCATGAGCACCTCGGCATCATCCGCCTTGTAGTGCCACACCATGCCGCCATGATCTCTCCCGAAGACTTCAGCGAATGCACGACCCGTAGCGACGATGACGTCGCGGGATAAACCGAGAGCCTTGTGGAGTTTGTACCGCATCTCCATGTAACCATCGCACAGAACCCCCTCCGCATTGGCGCGGCGCCAGGGAAAAAGAACCGGGTTGATGTTCATGGGTGATTCCGGGGAAAGGATCGTATGTGGCTTATACGGAGGCAGAAAATCTGAAACGAGCTCGGCGTCGGGAATCTCCACGGGCATCATCGTGTGGGACATGACAAAACCATCGTAACAGATCATGACCGGTATATACACGGCCTCGGCAATCCGGTACCCCTGGATTATGGAGTCGATGACTTCCTGGTTGTCCCGGCAGTAAATCTGAATCCAGCCTGTGTCACGCTGGGAGATGGAATCCTGCTGATCGTTGAAGATCGTCCAGGGCGCTCCCACTCCCCGGTTGACACAGCACATTACCACAGGGAGCCGGGAACCGGCAGCCCAGTGAAGCTGCTCATGCATATAGAGGAGTCCCTGGGAGCTGGTGGAGGTAAAGACACGGGCTCCCACGGTGGAGGCCGAGATGCAGACGGTGAGCGCCGTGTGCTCCGATTCGACGCGGATATACTCCGCCTTGAGTTCCCCNNGGCGGCGGCCTGATTGCCTGTCATGATTTGCACTTCAGCCATGTTTTTCCTCCTCGTTCACCATGATGATCGCCTTTCCGGGACATTCCTCCGCGCAGATGCCGCACCCTTTGCAATACTCCAGGTTGATCTCCAGGGGAATCGTCGCCTTGATTACCCCTTCCGGGCAATAGAGCCAGCAGAGGAAACACGCTGACTTTTTCTTGATGCAGGGGATGCACTTTGCGGGATCGTGAACGGGCCGCATATCCCGCCAGTCTCCTGTTTTCCCCGCCTCGCCAACAGCCGGCGTGGCCATGGCGGAAATGTTTTCGTCTTTCTTCTTCATGGGTCTTCTCAATTTAGTTTCAAAAAGGATTAGAGGCGTCGAGGGGTCAGGTGTTTTCTTATTCACTCGAATCCTTGAATCCTTGGCCCCTTGAACCCTGACGATTACCGCTTTTTCAGATATCAGACCGTTCTTATCACCGTGTGCTCATATGCATCCCGCAGCGCGGCTACATTGGCGGTAAAGGCGGCGCCGGACAATTTACTTTTCATTCCTTGTTCCATCGCCTCGAGGGAAACAAGGTTTGATGCCTTGGCAAAGGCTCCCAGCATGGGAGTATTCACGATTGGTTTCCCTTCCCTCATCAGGCGGTGTTTCATCGCGATGCCTCCGGCATCAGCAGTCGCGATACTGATACGTGCGTCTAAGGCAAGTTCCTCTGGTCTCAAAGAGGTATTGACAATGATCAGTCCTCCCTCTTTGAGCGTTCCCAGGATGTTCACGACAGAGAACAAAGAAGGGTCCAACACCACGGATATATCCGCACGCTCAATCTGCGAGACCATCCGCACGGGATCGGCAGATATCCTGGTTGAGGCCGTCAGCGGGGCGCCCCTTCTTTCCGGGCCGAAGGTCGGCGCTGAGGTAACTCCCTTGAACCCTTGAAAATAAGCCGATTCAGCGAGAATCTGCGCCGCAATGACGACACCCTGCCCCCCTCTTCCATGCCATATTATTTCGTACATGCCATATGCCCTTTAGCCATGAATGAAAAAGCCATGGTTTTCCTTACCCATGGCTTTTAGGATGATCTCTCTATGTATTTCTCTAAATCCTAAAAACAACAGGCGCCGGAACAACCTCCGGCAAAAGAAGAGCGAGGCGCAACAGGTCACTCAGATAACAGTTCAATGCTCTTTTTTTGTTCACACCGGTCATTTTCAGATACTTTATGTGAGAAATATTATAGGAACTTTAGAATAAATGGCAGCCTATGTCAATAGGCAAAATAGAGAATAATTTCATTTGGATTTTGCTTGCAAATCCAGTGCTCTCTTAAGATTTTCCTGGGCCAATTCATAGTCGGGCTGTATACGCACTGCCTCCCGGAAGTGTTCAATGGATTCCTTATTCTTCCCTTGTAAAACTAAAACGCTTCCCAGGTTGTTGTGCGCCTTTGCAAAGTCAGGTTTGATTCGAACGACTTCCCGGAAATGAACAACAGCTTGATCAAATTTCCCCTGGGAGGCTGAAATTACACCTATGTTATAGTGTGCCTCCATATCATTAGGTTTAATCTGTAAAGCCATGGTAAAGTTAGCGATAGCCTGCTCCGGCTTCCCCTGCGCGACAAAAACAGCTCCCATACTATTGTACGCCTCTGCCATGCGAGGATCGATTTTGATGGCTTTTGTAATATTAATAATAGCCTCATCAATTTTTCCTTGCCTAAAAAAAGCAAGACCCAGATGATTATACGCGGCAGCATAGTCAGGCTTTATCCGTATAGCGCTGACATAGTGTACGATGGCCTCGTCAAGTCTTCCTTTGCTGCTTAAAGCATTTCCAAGGCTATTGTGAACAACTGGATTATTTGGCGCAATTCTGAGAGCCTCAACATAGTGAGCAAGGGCCTCATCGATCCTCCCTTTGTCCTCGCGAAGGGCATCACCCATGTTAAAGTGCGCGATGAAATTATTCCTTGTTGTTTTAAGGGCATGTTGAAATATGGTTACAGTGTTTTGCCAACTTTGGAGATATATCCAGGTAGTGTATGTAAGAACGGAGAGGATGATGCCTGCGGATACAGTAACTACATATATCCGAAAGGGCCATTTTTTCGCGAGGTCAGCGGTAGTCCACGCTGCAATGATGAACAGACCAATGAGGGGCACATAGGTATAACGGTCTGCCATGCCCTGAAGTCCAACCTGCANNTCCGCAGGACAATCAAGGTAACAATCACAAGGAGCACAGCCGCCCCCAAAACCTGCCAAGAGGGTAACATGCCCGGGTGAGGATAGAACACGGCGAGCTTTGCGGGCCATATCATCTTCCCTATGTAACCGACATAAGATACGATCGAATTTGTCACACGGGCATTGAAAGCTATTTCCTCTAAAGTTGACACGGCGCCTCCCTTCTGCTGGGCGATGTATGTGACGACACTCGCAATAACA
>JAFNGM010000149.1:0-691 GCA_017885225.1 Syntrophaceae bacterium
GCAGCGAGCCAGTCTGCGCGCTGTATTTCGGCATACCTGTATGCAGCAGCGGGGCCGGGGGAATCAACCACCGATCTGGCGTGGGACGGCCATGCCATGATTTATGAAAACGGCAATCTTCTCTCGGAATCGGAGCGCTTCTCCCAGAAATCACGGATAATCTATGCTGATCTTGACCTGGACCGCCTCGCCCAGGACAGAATGCGCATGAACAGCTTCGGGCAGAACGCCCGTGCCNNCTATTGCTGGAAAGGGAATATCCGAGATTCCCGTATATCCCCGCAGATCCCGGGAAACGCGATCAGCGCTGCTACGAAGCATACAACATCCAGGTTCAGGGCCTGGCGCAGCGTTTAAAATCGTCGGGCACCCCACATGTAGTCATTGGCGTTTCGGGAGGTCTGGACTCAACCCAGGCCCTGATTGTTGCCGCAAGAACAATGGATCTTTTAAATCTGCCGCGCTCTCATGTGAAGGCCTATACCATGCCGGGATTTGCCACAACAGATAAAACGTATACCAATGCCATGAAGCTGATGAAGGCAATCGGCGTGGAAGCCAATGAACTTGATATAAAACCCAGTTGTATGCAGATGCTGAAGGACATCGGCCATCCCTTTGCAAATGGAAAAAAACTTTACGATATCACTTTTGAAAATATTCAGGCCGGTGAGCGGGCTTCCCATCTCTT
>JAFNGM010000149.1:709-2882 GCA_017885225.1 Syntrophaceae bacterium
ATTCAGCACCTCATCCGCTGGGTTGTTCAGTCCTCGCAATTTTCTGAGGAGACCTCCAAAGTACTGTTGGATATCCTGGAAACGGAGATCAGCCCTGAATTGATTCCGGGGAAAAACGGCGATCAGCCCGCACAAAAAACGGAATCATTCATAGGGCCTTATGAATTGCAGGATTTCAATAATTTCTATATTACCCGTTTCGGATACCTCCCCACGAAAGTGGCCTTCATGGCATACTGCGCCTGGAAGGATATCACGAAGGGTCAATGGCCCAATATACCCGATGGGAAGAGAAATCAATACACCATAGGTGAAATAAAACACTGGCTCACGGTGTACCTGTACCGTTTTTTTAAGCTGAGTCAGTATAAACGTTCATGCATGCCTAACGGTCCAAAAGTAGGCTCCGGCGGATCCCTTTCTCCCCGGGGAGATTACCGGGCCCCGAGCGACAGCGAAGCGACGGTCTGGCTGGAAAACGCGAAAAACATACCTGAAAATGACGATTAGACGATATGCGGCGAGAAACCTACAAAGACTTTGATGCGACGGAACTCTTCTGCCCCAAATGCAACAAGGCCGTTCCCGTAAGGAAGAGACTCCTGCTCATCCTGTCCAATGGTGATAAATATGATTACTCCTGCGTATTCTGCGGAACTTCAGTCGGTGATAAAATGGTCACCCAGAGGGATAACCTGCGGATAATCAAGTAACACGTTTATTCCCCCCACCCTTTAGAAAGGGAGGTTTACTGGGATATCCAGTTATAAGTACTTAATTATTTACCTTTTTCTCCAGAGCCTTCTTTAATTTTTCACCGAGCGATCCCGGATCAGCCGAAGTGGTGTCTTTTTTACTGATATCTTCATACACGAGGCCGCTTTCCGATCCCCCCGACCCTGCCAGGAAGTCTCCAAGAATTTCACGGCTATGGACATCCTCATGACAATATACACAGAGATTTTCCCAGTTGCTCCCATCGAGGGGATTATTGTTGTGGTTGCCATCCTTGTGGTGGACAGTGAGGAGCTGCCGTTTCAACTCATCAAACTCCCTACCACACCGCGCACAGATTAGACCATGGAGGGCCAACGATCTTTCCCGGTAGTCCTCACCGGGGAGCTTCTGCTGCTCTTTTTTTAGATCACGAACAACATCTTCCGGGGATTTACCTTCCTTCGGTTTGGTCCTGACAGTGGCAGTGTGGACACGGCCCCACTTTTTCCCAAATGTTGCGCGAGGCATGGCAGCTCCCTCATTCAGATTCACGTGAAGACCGCAACACCTTCAGAAACACTTTCACACCCGTTACCACGGCGATCGTATTTCTCAGCGTCTTGAACACAGGAAGGCCTATACCGGCGCGCAAAAGATTTTCGATGTCCATGACAATTCCCATTACTCCCTGAATGCGCTTCGCGACTACTGTAAGTCCATCGATCTGTTCGTTTACCGCATGGGTCGCCTTGTTGATATTCGCGGTAATTTCTTCCAGATTTCTGAGAATGCCCGGCAGGCTCTCATTCAGCATGTGCAGGGTTTCCGTAACACCCTTTGTCGTCCGCCAGATCTGTAATAGAAAGGGGATAGAGAACGCGGCAATGAGAAGAAATACAATGCTTACAACCACACTAATATCGAATGCCATGGAAAGTGCCCTCTTCCAGAATTAATGCGTTTTGATTACGCCTTCCCTTTTTCTTCTTTGAAGGCCTCAACACCCGCTTCAACCGCTTTCTTCAGGCGGCTTGTGGTGTCATGAATTGTTTCTTTTCCCCGGCCGGCCAGTTCTTCAACTTTTTCCTCCATCTCACCAACCTTCTCTTTCGCAGAGGATTCAAGCTGCTTCAAGCGGCTGACGGCAGCGTCATAAGCCTTTTTACTCTTCTCCAGGGCCACCTCGTATTCTTCCTTGGCTTTTGCCATCAACTCTTCGGCTTTCTTTGCGATATCCTCCCGTGTTTCTTTTCCGCTCTTAGGAGCATAAAGAATACCCAACACTGCCCCAATTAATCCGCCGACAAGCAATCCTTTAATGAAATCATCAGCTCTATTTGACATACATTCACCTCCCATGTTTAATAACTTCTTAAAATCTATCCGTTGTCATAATTATACAGATTAACAGAAAAACATGCAACCCAATAATGGTAAGGCAAAACATGTTCTTTTC
>JAFNGM010000150.1:0-12209 GCA_017885225.1 Syntrophaceae bacterium
TTTTTGTTTTCACGTAGGTATCAATCGCGTTGGCAGCCTGTCTTCCGGCACCCATGGCAAGAATAACGGTTGCCGATCCAGTGACGATGTCGCCTCCCGCATACACTCCTTCGCGACTCGTTTCTCCCGCCTCGCCTTTGGTTACAATATAACCCCACTTGTTTACGTCCAAACCCGGCGTTGTTTTCGGGATTACGGGGTTTGCCTCGGTTCCGATGGCGACGACAACAGTATCAACGTCAATCGTAAATTCAGAGCCTTTTATGGGGACCGGTCTTCGTCTCCCTGACGCATCAGGTTCGCCCAGTTCCATCCGGATGCACCGTATCTGCTTCACCCAGCCGTTCTCATCACCGATATACTCCACAGGGTTATGGAGAAGCTTGAATTGAACGCCTTCTTCATGGGCGTGATGAACTTCTTCCTTTCTCGCCGGCAGTTCCACTTCGCTCCGTCGATAGATAATGTAGGCGTTGTCCGCGCCCAGGCGGAGGGCGGTGCGTACCGAATCCATGGCTACGTTTCCGCCGCCGATAACGGCCACATTCTTGCCACACGCAATCGGCGTATCATATTCTGGGAATCTGTAGGCCTTCATCAGGTTTGATCTCGTGAGGTACTCATTAGCCGAATAGATGCCGCTCAGGTTCTCACCGGGGATATTCATGAACACTGGTGCGCCCGCGCCTACGCCAAGAAATACCGCATGGAATCCTTCTTCGAAGAGATCATCCACCGTTTTTAATCTGCCGATGGCCGCATTCGTTACGATCTTCACACCGAGTTTTTCCAGATAATCCACTTCCGCATCCACGATTGCCTTGGGAAGACGGAACTCGGGTATGCCGTAGATCAAAACGCCGCCCGATTTGTGCAGGGCTTCGAAAATCGTGACATCGTGGCCAAGCTTTACAAGATCACCGGCTATGGTGAGCCCTGCAGGCCCGGCGCCGACCACGGCAATCTTTTTGCCTGTCGGTGGAGCTTTCTCCGGTATCACGATATTTCCGGATGCCTGCTCAAAATCTGCGGCAAAACGCTCTAGTCGGCCGACCGCTACGGGATCGTCTTTCTTTCCCAGGATGCAGACCTTCTCACATTGATCTTCCTGGGGGCAGACTCTTCCGCATACGGCAGGGAGCGTATTCGTTTCTTTGAGTTTCCATGCGGCTTCTATGAACTTTCCGTCAGCGATCAACTTGATGAATTCGGGAATCTTCACATCAACAGGACAACCTGCGACGCACGCAGGCTTCTTACACTGAATGCAACGTTTTGCCTCCGTCATGGCGATTTCCGCCGCATATCCATAGGGGACCTCGTCGAAGTTGGTTATACGCTTTTTAGGATCCTGTTCTGGCATCGCCTGCCGGGGAATCTTTTCCTTCTTTTCTTTCTTTTCCTTATTTTCCATGGCTTTCACACCTATATCTCTCCATCGCCTGCTTTTCCTGTTCGGCATACATTCTGAGGCGGGTTATTAATAAGTTGAAATCGACTTCATGACCGTCAAACTCAGGGCCATCAACACAGCCGAATTTAGTCTTGCCTCCTACCGAAACACGACAGGCACCGCACATCCCGGTTGCATCTACCATGATCGGGTTCAGGCTCACAATGGTCTTTAATCCATAGGGNNTTTTCTTTCGAATCGATGACATTCTGTAATACTGCGCTCACAAAACCATGGAATCCGTAACTACCATCATCTGTCGCGACCAGCAACTGGTCACTTACCTTCCTCATCTCGTCCTCGAGAATAAGGATGTCCTTTGTTCGCGCGCCGATGATGGAAATGACCTTATTCCCGGCCTTCTTGAGCGCTGAGGCGATTGGATACGCCACACCGATACCTACTCCGCCGCCGACGACTACAGCCGTGCCGAAGTTTTCTATCTCAGTGGGATGACCAAGGGGGCCCAGTACGTTGAGGATAAAATCTCCCTTTTCCATCTGCGCCATTTTGGCCGTTGTCTTCCCAACGATCTGATAGATGATTGTAATGGTGCCCTTTTCGCTGTCGGAATCTGCGATGGTCAACGGGATTCTCTCTCCCTGTTCATCGGTCATGAGAACGATGAACTGCCCGGCTTTTCTCTTGCGGGCAATCTCAGGAGCCTCAATCACCATTTTGACAACAATTTCCTGTAAAAATGTTTTTTCTAATATTTTGAACAATGCTCCATCTCCTATCGTTTATTAATATTATAGGGAGGTATTGTATCTCCCTGTACTCTACGAGCAAACCACCACCGCACACATACGTGTTACCTGCCACCCGCTGCAGGCGGTCACTCTGATACCACATTTCACTTGAAAGTCAAGAAATTATTTGTGCGGCAATGATTGTTGAAATTAGCAATCTCATTGTATATCAATATGTTGTAATGGAGCAATACGTGAAGACGTATCTTGCCGTCAGGTGCCCCCCCTTGAGAATTTCTGTAATTAGTTAAGGATAAGTAAGGATTTTTCCCTTGACTTACGGGAGCACTTAAAGTAAGAGAGCGCACGAAAGTCAACAAAAAGTTGACATCTTTTTAACGTTATCTCTGTAAATTCATCAAGGTAATGCAAACGTAATGTGTCCTGTTCGTCTTGGTGGCCTTCTCAATAAGCAATGGTGAGCGAAAGTGTCCGTTTTGGTAGAGAAATCAGAGAGGTTTCATTATCGAGAGCGTGTGAATGAAGGGAACTGCACATTTCAATGACAAGACCAACAAATTCATAAGGAGGTAGAAAATTGGCTGACTTAATGATGGCGATTGCCATTTTGCTACCAGTAGCGGCAGGGTTTCTTATTTTGGTTGTCCGCAATTACTATGCGCGGGGTGCTGTGGTAGTATTGACGGCGCTGATATTGATCGCAAACAGCGTATTTTTTGCGCTGAAAGGCCCCTTTACCTATACACCTGGTGGTTTTAACTGGGGTCTCCTTATTACCGTCCTGGACTATGCCATTCTTATCTTTTATGTTTATATAGGTTTTTCATTACGAAACTGGCTGGTTCTGATTTTTGCACTCACTCAGATTATTCCCCTTGTATATTTTGAATTCGTCATGAAGGCCAATATCGAGGTGACGCCGGCCTTTGTCGTTGACCATTTAGCCCTGGTCATGACCCTCGTTATTTCCATAATAGGATCCCTTATCTGTATCTATGCGATTCGATACATGTATGATCACGAACACCACCTTCATCTTGAGAAATCCAAACAGTCCAGGTTCCTTTTCTGGTTAGTCCTGTTCCTGGGAGCCATGAATGGTCTCGTGTTTGCGAACAATCTCGTCTGGCTTTACTTCTTCTGGGAAGTCACTACTCTGTGCTGCTACCAGTTAATTTCTCATGATAGAACGGAAATTGCGATAAAGAATGCGGCGCGGGCGCTTTGGATGAATGCCACCGGCGGGACGGCATTTATTTGTGCCATCATCTATCTCTACAGCACACAGGGAGGAGCCGCGGCACTCTCGATGCAGAATATCATCGGAGGGGCTCTTCAGGGATCGCTCATATTGTTGCCTGTAGCCCTTCTCTGCTATACGGGTTGCACCAAGGCAGCCCAGATGCCGTTTCAAACCTGGCTTTTGGGGGCGATGGTTGCACCAACACCAGTGTCAGCGTTACTCCACTCAAGCACCATGGTGAAAGCAGGAGTCTATCTCGTACTGAGGCTTGCCCCGGCGTTTGCGGGAACATATCTGAGTACTACCATTGCCATGGTCGGTGCCTTTACGTTCTTTGCTGCGTCTGCGCTCGCAATTAGCCAGACAACGGGGAAGCGCGTCCTTGCGTATTCCACCATTGCAAATTTAGGGCTCATTATTGCCTGTGCAGGTATTAACACACCCCTGGCTATTGCGGCGGCTATCCTGCTCATTATCTTTCACGCCATATCCAAAGGCCTCCTCTTTCTTTGTGCTGGAACGATTGAGCACCAGATCTGGAGCCGAGAGATTGAAGACATGGAAGGTCTTGCAGAGAAAGCGCCTCTCACCACGCTTATCACGGCCATTGGAATCTTATCCATGTTTTTGCCCCCCTTCGGCATGCTCCTAGGTAAATGGATTGCCCTTGAAGCGGCTTACATGGTTCCTCTTGCGGCCGTTTTCTTCGTTCTGGCGAGCACCCTTACGATTGTATTCTGGACGAAATGGCTGGGGAGGCTGTTGCAGGTTCTTCCTAAATTGCGGTGGCCCATAGAAAAATTGTCCTCCAGTTATGCTGTTCCACTGTGGACTCTCTTGATTGGCATTTTTGTCGTTGGTATCGGGATTGGACCAATTTACCAGAACTTCCTCCTTGCGGCGACGAATAACATTGTTTCAGGGAATCAAATCCTGTCTCTGGGTTTAAACAATCTGGTTCTTACGAGCCCTTCTATTCTACAAAAAGAAATTTTGGGCGTCTTTCCCGTGTGGCCTCTCTACTTAATTCTATTTGTTGCATTGCTTTTGCCTCTCCTCTTGATAGGGCTAAAACCCACGGAACTCCGTCAGGTTTATATGTGCGGCGAACAAGTAGGCGGCACTGATACTGATGAATGGTTGGCGGAAGCTGATAAAAAGACGAAATTCGTGCTTGGTGGTTATTATTTTCAGGATGTGTTAGGTGAAAAAAGAGTCTATCCCTGGGCAAATGCCATTGCAATCTTACTTTTAGCCATTATGATTGGATGCGGGGTGGTTGTGATATGATTAAACAGTTTATTATTGTCATTTTTACATTGTTTGTTGCTCCCATTATCGGCGGGTTGCTATTCGGTATCGACAGAAGAATAACGGCACGCCTGCAGGGGCGATATGGACCNNGTAAGCAAATTGCAGTTTGTCTGGATTTACGGATATTTAGTGTTTATGATCGTGAGCCTGCTCTTTCTTTTTCTGAAATCTGATTTCCTTCTTTTAGTGTTTCTCCTCGGTTTTGCCGGTGTTTCTCTTGTTCTGGGCGGATTCAGTGCGAAATCCCCCTACGCTCATTTTGGAGCAAACAGGGAACTGCTGCAAATTATGGCGTATGAACCGGTGCTCCTGCTCCTGGCAATCGGAATTTACGCGCAGAACGGAAGCTTCCTTATCAGCGAAATATTCAACCAGGATAAACCATTGCTTTTTTCGCTTTGGCCGTTATTCCTTGCCGTTCTCTACGTGTTGACCATAAAAATGCGTAAATCACCGTTCGATATTGCAACCTCGCACCATGGTCATCAGGAAATTGTAAAGGGAGTGACTACGGAATACTCCGGACCTTATTTCGCGCTCTTCCATCTGGCAGAGTGGTATGAGATTGTCCTGTTGCTTGGAATTATTGCGCTCTTCTGGGCCAATCCTCTATGGGTGGGTATCCTGATCGCGCTGGCCGCATTCATTCTGGAACTCCTTATTGACAACATTACTGCAAGGATGACAGCGAGCTGGATGGTGCGTTTAAGCTGGTCCGTGGGATTAATTCTGGGAATAGCGAACATTGCGTATATTTATTACTCCAAGGGGGTGTCTTAAGAGCTATGGGCTTAATACAAACATCACGAGTGAAATCACCCTGGATTCTGCATTTTGATAATAGTTCCTGTAATGGTTGTGATATAGAAATATTGGCCTGTCTTACCCCCCTTTACGATGTAGAGCGATTCGGTATGGTCAATATGGGCAACCCCAAGCACGCCGACATTCTGCTGATTACTGGACCTGTGAACAGACGTACCGCGCGGGTGCTTAAAAACCTGTACGAGCAGGTACCCAACCCTAAGGTAGTTGTCGCTGTCGGAACCTGTGCATCTACGGCCGGTGTGTTTCACAATTGCTATAATGTCCTCGGTGGGGTAGATAAGGTCATTCCGGTAGATGTGTATGTTCCCGGCTGTTCTGTTCGTCCGGAAGCGATTATTGACGGGGTAGTATTAGCATTACAGAAGTTAGCCAGCCAATGAGGTGAAGAACACAAAATGGAAAACATTAGGGAAATAAACAAAGAAGATATTGTAAGCGAAGGCAAGAAGTTGTTGGATGCGGGAGCAAAATTTGTTACGGCGGTATGCAGCGACCTGAAAGAGAAGTTAGAGGTAACATATTTGTTCAGCGCAAATAGAGGTACTGAACTGACCTGCCTGCGTTATAAAATTGGAAAAGATGAAGAAGTTGCCAGTCTGTCAGGCACTACCCTTGCGACAGTGCTGATCGAAAATGAGATGAAAGAATTGTTTGGTCTTAAAGTGAAAGACCTTGCCATCGACTATGGCGGACACTTGCTTTTAGCACAGGATAGTCCTGTTACACCTCTTTTAAAAACACACCTGGTTACTTCGATGACATCGAAAGGAGAGAATTGATGGCTGTACGCACAACAGTCCCCTTCGGACCCCAACACCCGGTACTTCCTGAACCGGTACAACTGAGAGTTACCTATGAGGACGAAAAGGTTGTAGAGGTTGTTCCGGTTATAGGGTATGCCCATCGGGGAATAGAAAAAGCATGCGAACTGAATGAATATAACAAGAATATATACCTGTGTGAGCGGGTTTGAGGGATCTGCAGCTACATCCACAGCGTGACTGTGGTAGAATCGATGGAAAAATTGTGGCCCGTGGAATTGTCGCCGCGGACTATATATTTGCGAACCTTCTGGGCGGAACTGGCGCGGGTTCATAGTCATCTGCTATGGTTGGGGCTGCTCGCCGACGCCTTTGGTTTTGAAAGCATGTTCCTGCAGTTCTGGCGTATACGGGAGAGGGTATTAGACCTTCTGGAGATGACTGCCGGACACAGGGTCATCCCGTCGGTGAACGTCGTCGGCGGTGTCAGGCGTGATATCACTCCGGAACAGAAGAAAGTGATTATTGATACGCTCGATATAATCCGCAAAGAAAGCGATTCCCTGGTAAAGGTCGTCACCAATGACTATACAGTGAAGGCAAGAACCGTTGGTGTGGGCGTTGTGACGAAAGAGCAGGCCTTCGCACTGGGATGTGTGGGCCCCGTGCTCCGGGCGAGCGGTGTTTCCGAAGATGTCCGTCTCACGAAGTATGATGCATACGGCGATCTCAATTACGAACCAATTGTAGAGACCGCGGGAGATTGTTATGCCCGCACTCTTGTCAGGGCGAGAGAACTCTTCCAGTCTATAGATTTGCTGCTTGAGGTTTTGAATAAGATGCCCGAAGGTGAGATCGCGGTGAGGGTGAAGGGGAATCCTCCGGCCAATGAAGCCTTTGTGCGTAAGGAGGCACCCAGGGGAGAGCTTATCTACTATGCGAAAGGAAACGGGACCCGTAATCTGGAACGCATGAAGATACGCACGCCTACGTTTGCCAATCTCCCCTCGTTATTGGTAATGCTTCCCGGTTGTCAACTTGCTGATGTGCCGGTTATTGTACTCTCGATTGACCCATGCATCTGTTGCATGGAGCGATAAAAGGCGAAAGGAGCGTGTGAACAAATGCCCTTGATGTTACCAACCATATTAAAAAACCTTTTCACCGGATACGCCACCAGGCTCTACCCCGTTCAGGTGCGGGAACCTTTTGATAAGGCCCGGGGACATATCAGCTTCAGCGAAGATAAGTGCACTATGTGCGGCGTATGTGCGCTGCGTTGTCCATCAGTTGCCATAACCGTGGAAAAGAAACAAAACAAGCTTACTTTTTATCCATTTCGGTGCATAGTCTGTGAGGTGTGCGTGCATGCCTGTCCCAGTGAAGCAATAGATTTAATCTTCAAATGGCGTCCTTCCTCCTATGACAAGCCGGAAGAGGTATATAAATCAACTCGCCTTGAACATCTGCGGGAGACCACTGATGCAGCAAAGGATGCGTTAGCCTCAAAAGAAGACAAGTAAAATATTTGAATAAAAAGAAGTAAAAAAGCAGGCAACCCATGTGATTGTGTTGCCTGCTTTTTTTTGGAAAGATTATGGTCTCAGCAAATGCGGGGAACCAATTCACCCGTAGGCAGATCTACTTCCCGTGCTCCGCCGATCGACGTGTGCAATACAAGTCGCCCCCGGCCCTTTTCCCCCACCTCTCCGATAACGGCAGCATTGTTACCGAACTCGTGCGTCTTCATGGTATTCAGAACGTTGTCTGTATCCTCACGGGGACAAAACACGACCATCTTACCCTCATTGGCGAGGAAGAGCGGATCAAGACCGAGTATCTCACATACGCCCCTTACCTCTTCCTGAATAGGAATGTCTCTCTCTGAGATTGTTATCTGACATTGCGACTGGTGAGCAATTTCACACAGGACCGCGCCCAGACCGCCCCGTGTCACATCCCGCATACAGTGAATATTGGGGCTCGCATTCAGGATGTTTGCGACAAGTGAGTTGAGAGGGGCTGAATCCGAGATGATATCAGACTTAAAACCGAGATCCTGACGTTTGCTCAATATCGCCGCGCTATGATCACCAATAGACCCGTTGATGATCACCCTGTCTCCGGGCATGACACTCCGTGGGGATATTGTTCCTTTATATGTGATGATACCGATGCCGGAGACATTAATGAAGATGCTGTCGGCTGCTCCCCTTGCAACCACTTTTGTATCCCCGGTGACAATTTGTGTGCCGGCTTTTGATGCGGCCCTTGCCATGGATTCAATGATTTTCTCGAGATCCCTCATATTGAAACCTTCTTCCAGAATAAAACCGGCGCTCAGAAAGAGAGGAATACCACCGCACATGGCAATATCATTCACGGTCCCGTGCACGGACAGGGAGCCGATGTCGCCACCCGGGAAAAAGATAGGGCTCACTACATAGGAATCTGTAGAAAAGCAGAGTTTCACGCCGCCTATATCAAACACGGCGCCGTCTTCCATGCGCTCCAGGTACGCATTGGTCAGTTTGGGGAGGAACGTGCGGGTAATCAGTTCGTTCATTAATAAACCGCCCCCCCCGTGATCCAGCAGTATCTTGTCATAGTGCGTCATGACATACCTCTTGTCAACCTTTGTGAAACAGTTACACAGACCGCAAAATTTTTTACCATCCGTGGCAGACGGAAAAATAGCCTGCGTTTCGAATTATTGTGGTTCGGTTTCGATGACCGCTTTCAGGCACTCGAGCATTTCCATCGCCAATTCTTCATCGATCTTATGAATGGCATATCCTGCATGGCATATGACATAATCCCCGATTGTCGTATCATCATCAACCAGATCGAGACGGGCTTCCCGCTGCGTCCCGCTGATATCGATAACGGCGAGTCTGTTCTCATCTATAGAAATTATCTTTCCTGGAAATCCGAGGCACATAGCTTATTTTCTCCTGATTCATCACACCGGCTTAGACGTCTCTGACCCGAATGTTCACTTCGCATCCTGGAGAGACATGATGGAATGAATGACTTTGTTTGTTATTTAACTATGAAATATATGGAATAGAATACTGTGTGTCAATATATCTTTTATATGATACGCAACGGGATAAACCAAAAAGTGACCAAATTTCATCACCAGACAGGATCTGGGAACAACATGTATCGTTGATTCCATAAACCTTCTTCCCATATATGACAGAGAGCGAAGACGTCCATCACCGGCATAAGTAGATCAGGGATGACGCAGAATCTGCACCAATAATTAAGCCCCTTCACGCAATTGTTTGCGTGAAGGGGCTCAAGAGAAACATAGATCTTCAAAAGGAATTGGTCAACATCTGAGCGAGAATCTCAGACGCCCTTGTGCCTTGACCACGCCTCTTTATAAAACCTCCCTATCCCGGTCAGCAGTGCCAGAAAAAATAGCCCCAACATGAAATAGGGAGAGGTACCCATAAATTCATCTAACAGTTTTCCCGCATAGAGAAGGAGAATCGGGAAAACCACTATCACGTATCCCCACGCGCTCAATATGAGTATTGACCGATACGTGTTATGCTCCTTCAAAGCTTTATCTTTTGCTGCCATATGTCACCTCCCTTGCCCTCCCGGGCCGCTCTCTCATCGCCGCTCACAATAGACCGTCAAATTCTGTCAGCTCACCGCGGCCTTGATAACATTGATTACCGGTGCGGTGAACAGCGCGATGAGAATGGTGTACAGGCAAAAAACAGTTACTAATTCCCCGGTGTACATTTTCTGATACTTGTGCTTTAAAGAAATGACCGTCATCCCACCTACAATCAAACAGCCAAGCTGAAAGTAAGGGAATTCACTCACACTTGTTGCCTTGAACTCCGCTATTGCAAAAGTTGCCGTCACCAGGACAATAACTACCGACAGTGCTAATGTCTCTTTTACCTTTCTCATGTTCCGTATCCTCCCTTATTTTTTTGTTTGCTGTTGAGTAATGAAATATTCATGCCAGCTTTTTCGCGGGGTGGTATAACATTAATAACATATTGATTATATGTAGCAATTATGATTTAGGCGAATCCTGAGATTGGGCTCAAAGATCCTGCACGCGGCGAACTGTTTAAACAAACATTCAATGGCATTGAATGAAATAAGAAATTATCACCCGTCGTTTTGCAGCCTTCATGAGATAGACTGTGTACTGACGATAAATCGGAAAAAGTTTGTATGTTTCGGCCCAGAGGTTTTGGTAAGACGTGATCTCACCCGGCATGTGCAGATGAAACCATCCATGGATGGAGGCTTAGGCAGGTGATCATTCGGCCAATAAATCCTGCAGTGCGCCCCAAATGACATCTCTGCCTTCTCCCGTCCGGGCGGAAAAGAGGATCGGATCCATGTCCATTCCCAGAAGTTCCTTAATTTGATGCTGTCGCGCCTTTGCCTGGTTTCTGGAAACCTTGTCGGTCTTTGTGAGGACAATCATGAAAATTATATTGTAATGGCGGAGCCAATGAATGAGGGCGAGATCCTGTTCCGAAGGCTCTCTTCTTACATCAAGAATAAGGATAACATACTTCAAAGACTGTCTGTGCTTGAAGTACGTCTCTATCATTGTTCCCCATTGTCTTCTTGACGCCTCCGATACTTTTGCATAACCGTATCCGGGAAGATCCACAAGAGAAATCTGATTGTTTACCGTGAAGAAATTAATAAGCCGGGTGCAACCAGGTGTACTGCTTGTCCGGGCAAGGTTCCTTCTCCGGGTAAGTGTATTTATGAGAGATGATTTTCCTACGTTGGATCTTCCGGCAAAGGCAACTTCGGGAAATTTTTCTTCAGGATAGTGAGAAGGGAGCGTTGCAGATTTGATAAATTCTGTCGATACCACTTTCATATTCTATTTTGCCTGATGAATACCAATAAAGTCCCTCTCACCGATCGAGGCGAGGACATGCGTGTGGGCGGGAAGCTTCATTCAAGCTCAAGAGTGATTCCGTATTTTTCCAGCTTCCTTTCAAAGGTAGGGCGGGAGATGCCGAGTATTTCACAAAGTTCTCCCTTGTTTTTATTGCTGTATACTTTGATAATTTTCCGGATGTATTTCTCTTCAACATCATCAAGCGTCAACAATCTTCCCCCCTCCATGAAGTCATTTCCCTTTTTCTCTTCAGGGATAGACCTTTGTTCAACATCCTCCGACAATTCTGGGAAATCTCCTCTCCCGATGATTTGTCCCTTGGCTACTACTACGGCCCTGACAAGGAGATTCTCCAACTCTCTGACATTGCCAGGCCAACCGTATTTAAGAAAGATATCCATTAACTCATCGGACACACCTAAAACCCGTTTATGAAGATCGCGGTTAATCTTCGTGATGAGATAGTCAACAAGAAGCGGAATGTCTTCCTTTCTCTCCCTTAGAGGGGGAATAAGAATAGACAAGATGTTAAGACGGTAATAAAGGTCATCCCGGAATTTCCCTTCCTTCACAAGAGTTTTAATGTCTTTATTGGTTGCGGTGATGATCCTGGCATTTACCTTCACTCNNTCGAACTTCCCTAACTTCCTGGCAATGGCGCCCGTAAAAGAACCTCTCTCATGTCCGAAGAGTTCAGATTCAAGAAGGGTTTCCACAATGGCGGAACAGTTAACCGCGATATACGGTTCATTCGGCGATGTGTTATTATGGATGACTTTGGCAATCAGCTCCTTTCCTGTTCCACTCTCACCCTGTATAAGAACGGTCGTTTTGCTCTGGGATACAATGCCAATAGTCTTGAAGATCTCACTCATATCCTTGCTTGCGCCGACAATATCCCCGACTTTGAACCGCCGGGAAGGTTCCATGAGGAGACCATTTATCTTCTTTTCCATTTCAATTGATTTAAGGGCCTTATGGATAGCGATGTCCA
>JAFNGM010000150.1:12271-15413 GCA_017885225.1 Syntrophaceae bacterium
TTTAACCCGTCCGTGCCGTTTATGGCAGTGTACAAATCATGTCCCTCTTCGGTTAAATAAAGGTCAATACTTTCACGGATAGAGCTGTCATCATCAATTATGAGAATCTTCGCCATTCAATTATCCCTCAGTGCTGTTAACCGGATCTTTAGAGCTTACCGTATCCTCTCCTAACGGTAAAGTCACCACAACCCTGGTTCCTTCACCTCTTTTGCTAAGTATTTCTATATTACCATGATGCAAATCGATAAATTTCTTAACCTGTGTCAAGCCCAACCCTGTACCGTATTTTTTCCTTGTAAAGTATGGATTGAACAGGTGGGGCATATCTTCTTCATCAATGCCGTAACCGTTATCCTCTATTTCAATCAAAACATGCTTATGCCCATTTCCGACAATCTTTGTTTTTATCCCAAGCTTCCCTCCATGTTCCATTGCATCGATGGCATTGAGGTATATATTGAGAAAGGCTTGCTTGAGCATTGCTGAATCAAAATTTATCGGCGGAATATCGGGGTCGATATGAATGTGAATATCTATCTTTTTTTCAGATACTTCTTTTTCGACCATCATTAATGAACTATCGAGGAACGAGCTAATATCTGTCGGCCTCATTTCCGGTTCTGCCGGCTTCGCATAAATCAGGATGTCATTTACTATCTTCTCCAGATGCTCAACCTCTTTCTCTGCGATCTTGAAACGCTTCAAATCATTTCCGGTGGGGTTTAATCGTTTTTCTAAAATCTGAAGGCTCATCTTAATGGATGAAAGGGGGTTCCCTACTTCGTGGGCAATGCCGGCAGAAAGCTGACCGACAGCAGCAAGTTTCTCGCTTTCATAAAATTTTTTCTCAAGATTTTTAAATTCTGTGAGGTCCCGTTGAACAAGGAGATAACTATCTGTCCCCTTTATTGGACCGAACGTGATTAATAAATTTCTCTTCGAACCATCCCTTTTCGTCACCTCGATCTCGAAGGGCTTGTATACTCCTTTTTTGACCTCTTGCCAATTCTTAAGCATAAATTCCCTGTATTCGGGAACAACAAATTCTGAAAAATGTCTGCCTTCCATCTGCCGATGCGATGATCTGCTATCCGCATACGAACGATGACTCACATAATCGACAATGCCTTCCGGACTAAGGGCGAATATTCGGTCTGGAGAACTATCCAATATGGACTGGAGGTAACTGTAAAGCTCTTCCATGTTCTTCCGTAATCTGATCAACTCATATATTTCGTTAGAAAGACTTTCCGCATACTCCTTCATATCCCTGGTCATTTCTTCATTTTTCGTCACGTCCTGGAGTGTCTCGATAGCAGCAATAATCTCTCCCCTCTCATCATAAATGGGTGCAGCTAAAAAATAGAGGTATCTGTTCTTCCCTCCCAGATTTTCAAAATAATCATTCGCCTCATACGCACCCATAACAGCGGTTGACTTGTGCACGCTTTTTTTCCCATAGTACTTCTCAAGCGCATCAATGTTGTTGTCGACAATAAGGTCTGCAATGACCGGCCTTTTATTTTCATAGAAAGGCATATACTGATTATCAGTACCGATCATTTCTTTGCCATCATACCCGGTGAGTTCCTTACAGGCATGGTTCCAGAAGATAATCTTGTGTTCTCTGTTAATGACAAACGTCGGCATTGGAAAACCCTCTATGATCCCTTCTACAGTCTTCTTCTCCCTATCAAGTTCTCCTCTCCATGTATCTTTTTCTCTGAGGTACTTCAGCTCCTCCTCAAGAAGATGACGTTTCCTGCCTGAATAAAAAATGAGCGCACTTCCGGCAATCACCGTAAAAATAAGCACGAAGGCTTCCAACATGACGATGAGATATGTTTTTTTTATCTGTGAAATCGCGATATGGTAAGGAGTGCTGACTGCAACCGACCACTTTTGGTTGTCTAAGGCAATCGGGGCATAGGCAACAATACTTTTTTCAAACTTACCCTCTGTATTGAGCAAGTCATACTCGCCATACCCCGCTTTTTCTTTCATTATCCTTTCTTTCAGAGAAGTGGGCTGTTCTGATTTGCCGCGTTCAATTGTATTTATATCGACGCCGACCAATTCCTCTCGTGGATGAAATAATATGGTTCCGCCATTGTCGGTAATTATCGCATCACACGGCAGCTCATCCTTTGTGAGATTGATGTATCGTTCAACGATGGAAGAGACGGATAATGCGGCATATACGATGCCGGTGTACACCTTGTGTGAATCTAACTCGGGAACACCAACAATAACCATTCTGTATTTTTTCCCTTCACCTGTCTTTGCTTTATGATCGACAGCAATGAGGCCGCTTACAGATGGTTTGCCCGTACTTTTTATTTCCTGGATTAGCGTAACGAGGACCGGATTTTCTGAAATTATTCCCAATGTATTGTCGTGAAAAGTTTTTGGGTATGTCTCAATAAGTTTGCCCGTGGAGTCCTTTCTGGCTATGAATTCTACCTTTCCTCCCAGGTCATCATACATCATGCGCATGTTTAACTGCTTCTTATCATGAACATGACGGGATAGTATGATCAAGCTCTTCTCCACACTATCAAATAGGTCATCAATACCTGCAGCAGTTCCCTTGGCGATAGCCATAAACTGTTTTCCATATTGTTCCGCCGCCTCTTTTTCCCTCGCATGATTAATCATCACAGAAAACAGAATAATCATAACAATGAGGATGACCGTATTGAGCCAGATGGGTAATTTGATGTATTTCTTTATGGAATTGATAAATGATGGTCTCTTTCCATCTTCTGCGTCCTTGGATTTTCCTTCTTTATGTTCTTTCAGGGCGATCAGTATGTACACACCGACTGCTGCACCGAGGGAAACAATAAGCTTGACGAACCCGCTTTCAATTTCTAATACCTGAGCACATATTAGCCATACGACCAGATATGTTACGGCGGTCAACAACTCCTGCATAGGATACCTCTTGGAAGCTTTAGTTTGGTTTGATACTACCGGTCTGACTTCAATTTTTCAATAGAAAAAATATGGACAAATTCTGGGAAACACTAATCTATATTTATGTAAAATTAATTCACACCAACAGCACGATCATACCTGCAATTGAAGCTCTCCGCAGCACGCTGCGGAGAATCTTCGATCAATAAGGAATAATTAT
>JAFNGM010000151.1:0-5102 GCA_017885225.1 Syntrophaceae bacterium
AGACCCATCTTGCGGGATATTACGTACTTGAGTCAAAAGACTCCATCCATGGGAAGGCTGGCTATCCGTTCCTGATCAATATTGACGGACAGGCACAGACCTGGACGGTCGATGGGAGAAAAGAAGGATTGCCGCTCTATGATCAGGATGGGAAGACAAGCCATGACCCCGACGCAGGGGAGGGTGTTAAATATGTCCTGGAGAAAAAGATACAACTGCGTTCGGGAACACACAAAGTGTTCATCGGACTGTCTGCCGATGACTATTTCAAGGAAGTGGAGATAACGCTTAAGGAAGGAGACACTGCTACGCTTGAATTCAAACCCGTTTACAAATGCAAAACCCGACCTACCAGGATTCCTACCTTTAAAAAAGGTGTAAAAGAATATGAGGCATATTTGAACAATACACGCATTTAATATGAAAAAGCGGAGAGGGGCCAACTCTCTCAGCTGGTACCTCATCAATAAGGGCTCGTGGCATATTGAAACGGGAAAAAGTCCTCATTCCGGGATTCCTCACGAATTCACTTCGCTTAAAATTTGCGTCCCGCGGGTGCTACTCTCATACGCTCCGAATAATATAGGCGGAGTTCAGAATTCAGCAGAATATGCTTCATGCTTCACAGCTGCGTACTCGCTTTGCTCCGCCGCGCTATTGTCACAATTATAGTTATCTATTGAGTCACTAACTCAAATGATTCTGTGTGAGAATTTGTATGAGAAAAACATTCCAAAATTTGCTAAAGCATGCCAAAATCTGCTAAAATATGATAAACCTTTCTTTAATAATTTCATGCTTTTATAGTAAATTGAGGAGGTTATGAAACTCAAAGGTCTATTTTCCTATCCGTGTGCCGCGCGTTCGAGTCGCGCCGGGGGCACCAGGAATATCAAAGACTTAGATTATATTTAAACTCCCCTTCTATTTTTTAAGAACTATATTCCCTATGCTTGACCAGAGACAACGGTAAGTATAATAAGATGAATCAAATCAACTAAGGCGTATTAGATCATGCGCGGCGCACCGAAATCCATCTCTGGAAAACGGCATAAAAAGATGCTCTATGGTGCCCTTGCCATTCAGGTATAGGTCTGCACGGCGCCATGACATTCATTATATTAGTGCTGCCTCTTTCATATTGACGGGTTATCTATCTTGTCCTATATTGTACTGCAATAATTCAAGGGGGGCTTGTTATGGACGTCGGTTCCAAAAAAAGCGTGAAACCACGGGTGATATTATGGGTCGTGGGGATCCTGCTTGTTCTGGTAGTTGGGTTTATCATCTATACGTGGATAACACTGAGTTGGAGCTTTTCCAAAGGTGAAAGGACCGGTTATGTCCAGAAACTGTCAAAAACCGGCTGGGTCTGTAAAACCTGGGAAGGTGAAATGGCGATGGTGACCATGCCCGGGGCCATTCCGGACAAGTTTTTGTTCAGTGTTCGGGATGACAAAGTTGCAGCGCTCATCAACAAATACGCCGGTAAACGGGTCACCCTCGTGTATGAGCATCATAAGGGTGTGCCGACGAGTTGTTTTGGAATTACGGAATATTTTATCGTCGACGTCAAAGCCATTGAATAATTGATGAGACATTTTTTTATAGGGTGGAAGCGTAAGGAAAGCGAGGGATGACTTCGTTATGGATAAATTCACCCAAGCCTGCACTTTTGTAAAATCGATCATTCCTGGCTTTCAGATTAAGTTCAAAAACCAGAGCCCCCTTATGAAATTTTTTGGCGCTCTCCTTTTGCCCTTTAATCGGGAGTTTATGACTGGTTACGTCACGACGCTTAAATGGACAGTATATTTCCCCAGTGAAAAAAGCATTCAGAACAACCCAGAAAACGCCGTTGAAACTCTCATGCATGAGTTTATTCACTTGTGGGATAGAAAACAAAAGGGTGTTTGGTTCAGCGTAGAATATCTCTCGCCGCAGATTTGGGCGATTGTTCCATTCGCAGGCTTAGCTGTATTCGGTTGGCTATTTCCTCTCTGGACTGACTGCCTTATTTTTGGGCTTGGGATGCTCTATGCCTGGCTCCTTGGCCATCCCCCTGGCGCACTGGATTCGAGCTCCGGGGTTATACCGTTACACTATCCTATAAACAGTGGACGCATGGGGTCTTGGCAAGCACCGAAGGCATGGAATGGATTGAGCAGCAGTTTACCGGTTGGCATTACTATAAAATGTGGCCGTTTCCGCATAGTATTGCGAATAGAATCGATACGATTATTGAACAGATCAGAGCAGATAAACTCGGAATACCTTTTGCCTATGTAAGAACTTTTTTAACAACCGGTGAGAATCGGCATGACCACAATGAATCTTGAAGCCAACAAACCTATTTTGCAACGCAAGGTTTATAGTATTACATTTTGTGATCTCAGCATTGACGATATGTATCAACGGGCGGAGGATGTATGATGACGCTCTTTTCGCCTTTGATCTCAACAGTCATATTGAGCCCCATGATGGAAAACCAGTCGCCGATTTTTCTCCCCTTGTTATCAAGAACAACGAACCCATGAAGCATGATGTTCTGTTCCAGTGCCTTGCTTCTCATATTCTGCACCAGCTCTTTCATATCGTGGGAGCTGAGATCCTTTTTCCTCCATAGGCCCGATTCCAGTATCCACGCCTTGTCGATCCCAATAATGGCATTTGGATAGGTGTCGGAACCGCTGATATAATAATTTAGTTCAGGGTCAACACTGAAATATTCGTATGCGGTGGTAACGTCTTGGCTTGGTTTTATTGTTCCATAACGCGCGCCTGCTCGCCATCTAATAAGTGCAATGCCAGCACAAGCGAGAACAGCCACAGCAATTAAGATCTGTATATCCATGATGCATAAACCGGATTGAAGTTGCACATCATGGTAAAGGCAAAAACAAAATAAGTAAAGGATCAATGTAATAGCGAAACCTTATTGAAGATTGTATTGACAATCTTAATGATTTTATTTAACTTCTTCTAACGTCTGTCGCTTGCCATCAGGCGGGCCCTCAATAATTGCACCTGAAGGCATCATCTCAAATTTCTCGATAGAAAGGCTATAAAAGGTAGCGCATCAATCGCCACGGGAGAAACCGTGTATCACAATGGAGCATGATCATGAAAGAAGAGAAGAAAACAAAGCAGCAGCTCCTTGCCGAGTTAGTCACATTACATCAGAGAATTGAAGAACTGAAAAAATTTGATGCTCAACGCATAAAGGCAGAAACATCATTATTAAAAAGTGAAGAGAAATATCGGACACTGCTCGAATCAACATTGGACTTTGTCTTTACCGTCGATCGGAAAGGTATGTTTACGTATATAAACCCACGATTTGAAATGGTCACAGGACACAGCGCTGCCGATTTGCTTGGCCGGCCATTCACCACCGTGATTCCTCCTGAATCCGTGGAAATAGCCACTACTCAATTTAAGCGAGGATTGAGAGGAGAGAAGGATGCCCCTTATGAAATTGAAATTATCCACAAGAACGGAAGCAGAATTCCTGTGGAATTTAATGTCACAACCCTCCGCGACGAACACAATCAGCCAGTAGGCCGCTATGGAATCGGACGTGATATTACGGAACGGAAGCGAGCGGAGTCAGTGCTCAGGGAAAGTGAAGACAGGCTGCATAGCATCATTCAGGGATCCCCTATTTCCATGTTCGTTATTGATAAAGAGCACCGGGTCGTATACTGGAATCGCGCCCTGGAAGAATTAAGCAAGATCAAGGCTCAGGAAGTGATCGGCACCCACGGGCAATGGAGGGCTTTTTATAACAAGGAGAGGCCTTGCATGGCAGATCTCCTGGTAGATGAGGATTTTGATAAAATCACTGAGTGGTATGGAGGCAAATACAAGAAATCCGATCTGCTCGATGAAGCGTACGAAGCCCTAGATTTTTTTCCGGCCTTGGGTAATGGAGGAAAATGGCTTCGATTTACGGCAGCGACCATCCGGGATGTAAAAGGAAATCTGATTGGTGCCATAGAAACCCTTGAAGACATGACAGGTCGTAAACACGCAGAAGACGAGTTGAGGGAATCCCAGCGGCTCCTTTCTGAAATCATCGAGTTCCTGCCTGACGCGACGCTCGTCATTGATAAGGGTGGAAAGGTTATCGCCTGGAACAGGGCCATTGAAGAAATGACGGGCGTCAATGCCGAAAAAATGCTCGGCAAAGGCAACTACGAATACGCCCTCCCCTTCTATGGTGAGAGAAGACCTATTCTGATAGATCTCGCACTTCATCCAGATCCGGAAATGGAGAAGGAATACACCGCCATCCAGAGGCAGGGAGACAAAGTATTCGGTGAAGCCTTCACACCAAATTTACCGCCCGGGAATATTCACCTTTCCGCAACAGCGTCCGTGTTGCGTGATTCCAGGGGAGAGATCTATGCCGCCATTGAATGTATCCGTGACAACACCTATCGCAGGCAGGCAGAAGAGGCATTACAAAAAAGTGAGGAGAAATTCAGGTACATCACCGAGAGAATGAGTGACGTCATTTGGACGCTCGATTCTCATTTGATGGTTCAATATGTAAGTCCCTCTGTTTCGAAAGCCCTCGGCTATACCCCGGAAGAGCGTATAAAACAGTCTGTCGTTGAAAGGATAACCCCCGAATCATTGGCAAATATTCAAGAAGTACTCCGTCGCGAATTGCGCATTGATCGTGAGAGCGGTCTCGATCCGGATAGAACCGTAACATTAGAGTTGGAGTATTACCATAAAGACGGCCCTACGGTATGGCATGAAAGTGTGATAAGTGCCATTCGCGATGAAGGAGGGCATATCACAGGCTACCATGGCGCATCCCGTGACATTACGGAACGCAAAAGGATCGAGAAGGAACGGCAAAGACTTGAGGAACGTTTACGCAGGGCAGAAAAAATGGAGGCATTGGGATCACTGGCCGGAGGTGTTGCTCATGACTTGAATAATGTTCTTGGCGTAATCGTCGGGTATTCGGAATTGCTTCGGGAAAAAATTCCGGCAGAGGATAATCTGAAACGGTACGTTCACAGCATTCTGAGCTCCAGCCAAAGAGCAGCCGCGATTATTCAGGATCTGCTGACCCTGGCCAGAAG
>JAFNGM010000151.1:5184-5426 GCA_017885225.1 Syntrophaceae bacterium
ACACATCAAAGGTTCTCCCGTGCATTTGGAAAAAACATTGATGAACCTTGTGTCGAATGCCGTTGAAGCTATTTCAGACATGGGGAGCGTGATGATCAGGACCGTAAATTGCTATCTTGACAAACCAATCCGCGGTTATGATGATGTGCGCGAAGGAGATTATGTGGTATTGACTGTCTCCGACACTGGCAAGGGCATCTCGGCCACGGAAATTGAAAAGATTTTTGAGCCGTTCTATACAA
>JAFNGM010000152.1:0-9909 GCA_017885225.1 Syntrophaceae bacterium
TTGTCTGGAATATGACCAGACGGTGTAATCTTAAATGTATACACTGCTACTCCAGCTCCCGTAACATACGCTACAAAAATGAATTAACCATGGATGAGGGGGAAAACCTGATCTCGGATCTTGCTGCCTTCAGATCCCCTGTCATTCTTTTTTCCGGCGGTGAACCCCTGATGAGAGAAGACCTTCCCGAACTTGCAGGGTTCGCTGTGGACCAGGGTATGAGGGCCGTCATATCAACCAATGGAACCTTGCTGACAAAAAAAACGGTGAATATCTTAAAAAAGACCGGGATTTCCTATGTCGGCGTAAGTCTGGATGGGATGGAAAAAACGCATGACCGTTTCCGGGGCGTCGAGGGCGCCTTTGAAATGACCATAAAGGGGATCAGAACCTGCCTTGAGGAAGGGATAAAAGTAGGCGTCCGTCTCACCATGAACAGGAAAAATTTTTCCGATATCCCAGCTATTTTTAATCTTATTGAAAAGGAAAACATTCCTCGCGCGTGTTTTTATCATCTCGTTTACTCGGGGCGCGGTTCTAAACTGATAGATGAAGACCTGTCTCATGAAGAATCGCGAAGAGTAATCGACATTATCATGGATAGAACCCGTGATCTCTTTGATCGGGGCAAACCCAAAGAGATCCTCACCGTGGATAACCATGCCGACGGGCCTTATGTGTATATGCGTATGCTGAAGGAAGATCCTGCAAAGGCAAAAGAGGTAATGTCACTCCTTCTGGTGAATGAGGGTAACAGCTCCGGTAACGGTATCGGCTGTGTCAGCTGGGACGGCGAGGTTCACGCAGACCAGTTCTGGAGAGGCATATCTTTTGGTAATGTGAGAAAGCGTCCTTTCAGCGAAATCTGGGTGGATACTTCCAATGATTTGATGGCCAGACTGAAAGACAAAAGGAGATATATGCTGGGGAAATGTTCCACCTGCCGCTGGCTCGATGTGTGCGGTGGAAATTTCCGCGCCAGAGCGGAAGCGGTGACTGGGGATATATGGGCCCCTGACCCGGCGTGTTATCTGACGGAAGAAGAAATTGTAAGGTAAAGACAGGAGGGAGAATAATGGACAAGGAAACGTTAAAAGACAATATCGAATTGGTCCATCATCTGAAGAGTCTGCCGGCGCTTCAATTCTTCGGTCAGGAAGACCTGAAAAGGATTCTCCGTTTCAGTAAACTGAAAAAATACAAGGCGGGGGAAATGATTATAGAGGAAGGCAACCTCGACAAATGGGTGTATTTCCTTATATCCGGAAATGTGAAAGTTATAAAGCGCGGTGAAGTAATCGACGCATTTCAACGAACAGGTGATATCTTTGGCGAGATGTGTGTGATCGATGGCGGGCCGCGATCCGCTTCGGTATGCGCTACCGATGATGTCGTCTGCCTGGCCACAGACGTTTCATTTGTCGACGATCTTGTCGCAGACGAACAAATCGCCTTCTGTGCGATATTTTACCAGATCGTTGCTGAGGTGATGGCGCGCCGGTTAAGAGAGACAAGTGAAGAACTTGTGCAGGAACAGGTCATGAAAGATGTGTTATCGACCCGGCTCAAGGAGACACAAGAGGAGCTCAGGCGGGCGAAAGAGGAAATTGCCAGGTTGAAAAAGTGAATATGATATGGATTACTTAAGCGCCTTTTCACTTGACAAAAAACCATAATAGTTGATAGTGAGACCCGAGTATTGTGAAAAATTCATGTCATCACAGGCCTATCACATGGATAAAAAAGCGAGCGCCAGGGACTGGTTTATGAAAGGATGCCGGGAAGACCTTCTTAATCCCGAATCCGACGAAGCAATAGACGCATACAAGAAAAGCATTGTTCTCGACCCAACATTTACCGCTGCATATGTGAACCTGGGCTTCATTTATCTCCAGAGAGAGGACTATGATTGGGCCTTCCTCTGTCTCCAGAGGGCAACCGACCTGGAGCCGAAAAATCCGGAGGCATACAATAACCTGGGCTATGTGTATGAAAAAATGGGGAGGTTGGGAAGCGCACGGCAAATGTACGAGAAGGCCTTCGCCATTAATTCAGGTAACGTTGAAGCGATCTATAATATTGGACATATCTCCGAATTGGAAGGTGATTACCACGGTGCCCTGCGGCAATACAAGAGAGCGCTCGAAGCGGACCCTCATGCCATATCACCACGGTTCTTACTGGCCCATCTCTTCGACCGTCACGACATGTTTGACGAAGCCATCCAGGAATATCAAGGTGTCCTGGAAAAAAATCCGTCCCATGCAAAAGCTCTCTTTAACCTGGGAAACATGCACGTCCAGTTAGGCGACTACACAAAGGCCACAGAATTCTTCGAACGTGTAATCGCATCTGAGCCTAATAACGCTGAAGCATGGAACAACATAGGTTCAATTTACGAAATCACAGGGCAGGATGAAGAAGCGATTGCGGCCTACCAGAAATCTTTGGCATTAAATCCATTTCAAGAAGAAGCGAACGTGAATCTTGCTCACATTCAGTATAAACAATATCGTGCAAATCCGGACACTAAAAAAAGAGAGGAGATTATACTTAGACTTCACTTCATCCTTTCCATAAATCCGCAAAAGACGAGAGCAAAAAACCTGCTGGAGGAGCTCACAAAAGAAGGCTCCTAGTCAGAAAAATTTCATTTTAGCTTTTCTAATACAAATTCCCGTATATCACTCCATACAGAAATGGGATCATCCTCGGAGGCGGACACCACCTGGGGATATTTTTTCAGAACTTGCGCTGCAAGGGCTCCGGCCATCTTGAGCCGATGTTCATGAGTCGACGACCTTCCTTGCTCAACCATATGATAAGGAATATTTAATATAACCTTTACATCCAGTATTTCCAATTCTTCCACAAATTCTTTTTTATCTGCAAGTTCCTCTAAGGCCCTTGTCGTTTCCTGAGGCATCACAGTTTCTGCAGGGGGTTTTTGTATTTCCGCAACCACGGCAGCTTTCAGAACCGATTCCGGTGTTTCCTTCACCGGGGCTTCTTGCGCCACCGGTTCCTGCACTTCCACAGGTTCAGAGACATGTTGCACAGTTTTTGTATCAACCTCAGGCTCCACAGTCTCCACCTCATGAATTTCCACATTCCGGCGTCGGTCCACAAATGGCTCTATGGAAAGCACCAAAGAATCGACGGTTTCTGTTCCCATTTCCTCTTCAATCAGCTTCTCCGCAGCCATACTCTCGACCCTTTTTCTGGGTCTCCGCTTCTGAATGGCGGGTCCGGCAAGATGACGAAATCGCTCACCGATCTGACGAATAACTTCCCCGGAAATGAGAGAATACTGATTTGTCTCCCCTGCCTTCAAGGATAATTTACAGATTTTATTAATCAGGCGCGGTACACCGTTATCAGAATACTCCCACAGGAAATCATACGCATCGCCTGCAAAAATAGTCTTTGTTCCCCCTGCGAGACTAAGCCGGGTTTCTACATACGTCTTGATTAAGTCCTCAGTCCCCAGTTTATCAATCCTGCTGAATGTTCCAATCCTTTGCAACAGGTTTGCCCGCTTCGGATGTTCCAGTCTCCTGGCCAGCTCAAGCTGACCCGCAAGCACGAGTGTAAATAGATTTCTCTGATCATCCTGCATATTGGTGAGTAATCTTAGACTTTCTAAGTTTGCGGGAGACATCGCGTTCGCTTCATCAACAAAAATCAGCACTTTTTTACCCGAATCTATTGTCTCAAATAATATTTTATTGAATATTTCCAGGAGATTGATTTTCCTCCGTTCTTCACACTGTTTTCCCTTAAGCTGACCGACAATTTCCCTTAAAAGCTCAATAAAAGATATATCGGGATTTGTAACCATGGCGATTTTGTATTTATCATGCTCCAGAGAATCAATAATGATGCGAAGAGACAAGGTTTTGCCCAGACCGACATCACCCACGATAACCGCAACGCACTCATTCCCTTCTTCTATTGAAAAAAGGGTTTCCGCTATGGCATTCTCCATCGAGGTATGACATTCGGCATACATCGTGGGATCAGGAACATTATCAAAAGGCGGTTTCTTAAGGCCCCAGTAACCATAATACATATTTTTTTACCTCCTCAATGACACAACACGATCCATTGCCTTTGAAAACCCTATATTCCAGAACGTACAAAACCTCTTCACTTTCATATCGATTCCTGAAGATCTTTAAAAACGACCTTTCTCCAATAATATCCCTCTGAGACTCCGCTTTTCATATAATCAATCAAGCACTGTTAATCTTAATAGACGGTCTATGATAAATCAATACAAAAGTGTGAACATGAAAAGGGGAACATGGTCCATGCCACATTTTAATGGGCAACAAAAAAGGGGGCATGATTGGAGGTGAATATGGGTGGGCTTTTCCTTAATATCGCCGCAATCGCCGGGTGCCTCTTGAATTCCTTATGCAGAAATCGCCTCACGGCATCCCTGTTCCATCCTCCGGGATGCAAGAAGGTCCTGTAAAGCGACAGGTCTCCTTCATAAAAATCGCCGGTTTCAAGTTCGTTGGCCTCGGGACCATGCACGGGAAGATTGAAGATCGCACAATTCAAAAAATCTATCTGCCCGCTATGCGTGACAGTGAAATTCATGGTCTTGCGTGCTTCAAGAATAGTTTCTGACGGTGTTCCGAAAAGCAGATAGACATAGGTNNTGTTTCAGAGCCAGACAGAAATCCATATCCGTCAGATGTGAGGATATTCTCGCAAATCCATACCAGGGAACACCGAAGGACGTTTCCGCCATTGTCTTGAGAAACAGCGGACTAAGGGCATTATCCAGTAAATGGACAAGGGCAGGGTTTGTCTTTTCAGTAAGTGCATGCAGATCAGAAACAACCTTGTCTGCGGCGAGCGGCCGATAGGGATTCCCTTCCGCCCTCTCCGGACAAAATGCGCATCGGCCCCAGTAACATCCACTCGACGCACTGTAGGGAAGTATGGAACCAGGAGACAGGTAGCTTTTCATGGGAAATACCGTATAATCAGGTGCAGTATGTTCCGCATGATGTGTCATGCCGTACATGGAAAGGAGATGCGTTTCCCCCGGGCCGGCAATCAGGTCATCAATGAGTCCTTTGAATGGGTTTGACCATCCGGGCTGCCGCGCCCACGATGTCACCAAGCCACCGCCCAACACTACGCGGACGCCGGGACATGTCTTCCTCAGAAAGCCGATCATGGCAAATGTGCATAACGCTTGACTTAAATAGTTCAATGAAAAACCGACAACATCAGGCTCCTCCTGCGCCAACACGGCCTCAAGTCTTTCTCTGAAATATGGATAGAATGGATTACGTTCAGGTGTTTCCGAAGCATGTATCAAATCGGCGCTCCTGATCGGTGAGAGGTTCAGATCGAGGTAATTAGATAAATTCAGACGTACACCACAATATAATGCTGACATCTCCAGCGCATGGTTGATGTCCGATACTGCCCGCCTATAGCGATCAATATTGGTATAGGTCCTGGGAGAAGTTAACGCAGATATGTTGTTATCCAGATCACGGAAGGCGCGTCTCGTCCACGTATCTGCGAAAGTTTTCGCGCTTTTCCTCGTGTGATTTGCTTTGATATCTCTGGAATAGTTGGTCTTCCCACTGTGCTGCGGAAGAAAGCTCATAATGCCTTCCAGATTGGCATCAATAACCTCGCAGGGTATATCGTGGTAATTCATGAACCCTGAAAGTTTTGCCAATCCCGCGGGGGGTTCAGAGGGCTTGACAACCGGTGGGTGGATAAGAAGCATTGGATAATGAAACTGCGAGACCTTTTCTTGATTGCTCTCTGATGAATTACTCCGCAATACAATTCCGGCCTGCCTCTTTTGCCCGGCATAGTGCACTATATACCGCGCTAATGAGCATTTCCGGTTCTTGTCCTGCTTCCAGCTCTGCAATCCCAAGAGAAATAGTCGGATGGGGCACACTTGCTCCATCAGGCATAATGGGAATACTCTCGATGACCCCTCTGTGCAGGCGCTCAGCGACTTGCCTTGCTAGTGTAATATCAAGATCAGGGAGGACAACAATAAATTCATCAACTCCATAACGTGTAATTACATCNNGTGGGACGCAGAAGATCACTTATTATATGCGCAATTGAATACAGAACATGATCTCCATGCTGACGACCATAGCGGTCGATAAATTCTTTGAAATAATCTATGTCGATCATGATAAGAGACAGTGGTTTCTCGCTCATTGACGAACGCAAACATTGTCCTCTTAGCATATTTTCCAGCCAGTAACGGTTATGCAATCCCGTGAGGGCGTCTATACTGCCATAAGGCTGATAGTGAAGTGCCGGGTCCGACTCCGCGGATATTAGAGAATCGGCATGGCGTAATCTCTGCACAAGTATATACAGCAAATTACACGCTGCTTTATGCGATGACTGAACGAGGGACCAGAGGATTTCCTCATCCATTGCCAGTAGTGTGCATGCATCGTCTGCTACCACAAACGCGGAGGCAGGCTGATGATCGATAACAGACATTTCCCCTACGCTTTCGCCCGGCTGGAGAATGACGACCGGCTTGGTTTCAATGGAGTCCAAGTGAACCCGCAGATGACCATTGAGAAGAAAATAGACCGTACGATTGGGCTGGTCGGGAACAATCAGGATCTCTTGCGGCTCTAGCTTGTGTATTGTACAGAGATCCAATAATCCTATGATAGATTCCGGTTCTACACCCTTTAACAGATAAATCCGCTTTAGATCTGTTTCATCAATATTTGATGTCGTTGTGCCCATGAGAATCCTACCGTTTATCGTATTGAGAAAACTATCTGTTTATAACGACATAATGAAAATATAAACAATATACGACGGCATGTCAAGAATTCCCTGTGGCCAATTTCCATTTAGGCATCGGCTTGAAAGTTCAAGGATTCAAATAAAAAAACCGTCACTTCATTCCGTGGTCCGGAAAAATTAAGTGGCGGTTATCGGTGTCTGAAATCGTAAATGCGCGCTCGTAATTGCCCGTGTCATATTCAGAATACGTGATGCTGTGATCCTTAGCTATGCATGCACTATGGAAACGGGAACCTGCAACAAGGAGAGCCAAGATTTTATTATGCACGGTCACCCCGGTTAATTTCTTTGAAAACGGTGATCATATCGTCATGTATGTGCCCATTGGAGGCCATAACATGGGGCGATTGAAGATAAAATGGATTACCGCAAAGATCGCTCACCATGCCCCCGGCCTCGATGATTAAAAGCCACCCGGCTGCCGTATCCCAAGGCATGAGCTTGAGCTCCCAGAAGCCATCGAAACGTCCTGCTGCCACATATGCCATATCAAGAGCAGCAGAACCTGCCCGGCGAATAGCCTGGACACTTTTGGCCATCCCATTAAAATAATTAATATTATTATTCTCATCATTTCTTATATCATAAGGGAATCCCGTCGCGAGGAGACTTCGGGAAAGATCAACAACGCTCGACACATATATTCTTTTATCATTGAGAAACGCTCCTTGCCCTTTTTCTGCCACGAACATTTCATCCAACATCGGATTGTACACGGCTCCGAGGCACACCTCACCTTCCTTTTCCAGCGCAATGGAGACGCAGAAAACGGGATATCCATGAGCGTAATTTGTTGTCCCATCGAGAGGATCGATTATCCATCTGAAATCAGAACCTTTGTTTGTTCCCATCGATTCCTCCGCGAGAATATCATGAGAGGGGTATTTATTATAAATCTTCGACGTTATCATCTCTTCCGACATCCGGTCCGCATCAGTGACAATGTTAATCTCACCTTTATATGCTATTATGTGTTTATCATTGAGCCTTCTTTTAAGAAATAATCCTGCTTCTCTTGCGAGAGATGTTATAAATTCTCTAAGATCATCCATTGTTTATAAATCCTCATTAAATTGTTCTTCTCACATTTGGCAGCAAGAATGATTCGAGGATTCATTTCACTCGAATCTTTGAATACCCGACCCCTTGCCTCCTGAATATCTTGTCAATTTGCACACATTTGTTTTGTATACCAAATATTTCCTTTTTCAGGAAGTTACATCTTTCTGTTGCGTGTCTACGAAATTGATGGTAGTTATTCCACTCTTATTTTATATAAGATGATTATGCGCTATGAATATTCGAATTCTCCATTTTTCACAATAGTGACTTCTGAATGATTGACAATAAAGAAAATCCGATGAGTCCGGAAACTCACTATAGAGATTTAAAACCAGACGAACCTGATTTGAAATCCATTAGGGAATCCAGAGGACTCACGCTAAAGGATATATTTAAAAAAACGCGTATAAGTGTAACTACCCTTTCAGCCATCGAAAACAGTGATTTTCATCTCCTGCCACCGCCGGTGTTCACCAAATCCTTCATAAAAATATATGCGAAATCCTTAGGTGTTGAAAGTTCGTCAACACTCGCCCGCTACGAACAATACTTAAAAACGCTGGATATCGCTTACAAGAACGCGGAAACAAAAAAACCTCCTGTGCGCGGCCGGGTAAATTATCGGAGGTTTTTGTGGATAACAACGATTATTGTTGTTGCCGTATCCGCAACTTTTATGCTCTTTTGGCAGAAATCGCACATCGAGGTTCTTCAAGATAAACCTGTCGAATCTGCCCCCGCTGCACCGCTTACAACTGCTGCCAACGAAACTCCGACCGATCCACAAAGGAACAGCCCCTCTCCTCCAGATGCAGCCCCAAAAGCCGAAAATAACGTAGTCCCAACAACCACTGACTCACCGGTTCAACACACCACACATGAAGCTGCACGCAAACCCGACATTCAGAATAAGGACGTTGTTCTATCGCAGACAATTATCAGTACGCACAAAGAAACTAAAGAAAAATACCCCTTGATCATGGAAGCGAGGGAACTGACGTGGCTAAGAATCAAGGCAGATCACAATCCGCCATATGAAATATTGCTTAAACCTGGCGAAAAGGTTGAGAAATCAGCGTCACAATTCATGATTGACATTGGGAACGCCGGAGGCATTGCCATTGAATTTCAGGGCAAATCCCTGGGAAATCTGGGGAAGCAGGGAGAAGTTGTCCACTTAACGCTCCCATAGATTATACGTTTGACAAAGATGTCATGATGTTCTAAGGTAGTAAAACAGTATGAACGGCGTGTACATAATTCTCCCATTGTATCTATCAAAATAATGATTTGCGTTCGGGAGGAGATTTTTAGGTTCAACATCCCCTAATTCTTGTAAGAGGTCATGGAAACATGTTTGGAATAGGCATGCCTGAGTTAATTATAATCCTTGTAATTGTTTTGATCATCTTTGGCGCCGGCAAGCTTCCGGAAATCGGCGGCGCCATCGGAAAGGGTATTAAAAACTTCAAGAAATCCGTCCGAGATCAGGACGAGGGAGATGTGTCGTCCAATTCCAAAAAGATCGATGAAAAAAAATAGGGTGTCCTCAGATTAAAATGGAACATCATCGGGGTTTTGATCCAACCCGGAATACACCGCAGCCTGATCATCTGCGGCCGCATCCTGGCTCCGCGCTTGTCCTTTCGAGTCCAGCATCTGCATATTGGCAGCAACTATTTCCGTTGTAGAACGCTTTACGCCGTCTTTATCCTCCCACGACCTCGTCTGAATTCTCCCCTCAATGAATATCAGTTTGCCCTTAGAAAGATAATTGCTGCATATTTCCGCGAGTTTCCCGTATGCCACTATCCTGTGCCATTCNNACGGAAATTAGTCACCATTAAGCCATCAGGCGTGTATCGGACCTCCGGATCAGCCCCAAGCCTCCCTATCAATAATGCTTTATTGACCATTTTTATCTCCCCTCCTCTGTGAAGCTCACATTGTTGGCGGATCATACAAAACTTTACGGGGCTTGGCAATCTTAAATTGAAGCTCTCCGCAGTAAAC
>JAFNGM010000152.1:9923-17121 GCA_017885225.1 Syntrophaceae bacterium
ATTCGCTCGCTTACCCCGTAGCAAGTCGCTGCCGGATTCAGTATCGAATTTCTCCTTGATTTTATAAAAAAATTGAAGTAGATAAAATTCATTATTAGAAACTGTGCAGGGGTGCCGACCNNACCTGATCTGGGTAATGCCAGCGGAGGAAACTGAATTGTGAACATATTTCTTTTGGGGCATATTCCTGGAGGCAAAAGGGTATGCCCCATATTTTATATATAGTTCGACCTTTGTAGGAGCGTTTTTACAATGACACAATTAGATGCGGCAAGAAAAGGCATCCTCACCGAAGAGATGAAACGATGTGCCGAAGAGGAAGGGGTATCTCCTGAATACATTCGAGACGGCATTGAAAAAGGCACCATCGTAGTAACCCGTAATATAAAACACACAGTCATAGCACCTCTTGCCATAGGCAAAGGGCTCAGGACAAAGATCAATGCCAATATCGGAACATCCAAGGACCGCGTGGATCTTGATTTGGAGCTCGAAAAGGTGAAAATCTCTGTAGACGCAGGGGCGGATACAGTCATGGACTTATCCACGGGCGGCGATATCAGGAGGATCAGACAGGCAATCATCAAGGCATCACCCATCCCCGTGGGAACAGTGCCAATTTACCAGGCTGCCGCCGATATGGTTGAGGCGAAAAAAGCCATCATGGAGATGACCGGTGACGACATGTTCCGGGTTATTGAAGAAAATGGCGAGGACGGCGTTGATTTCATCACGGTTCATTGCGGTGTTACGAGGAGAAGCGTTTCCTGTATAGAGGAGGAAGGGCGCATTTTGGGCATTGTGAGCAGAGGCGGTTCCATCCTCAGAAACTGGATGTCTTTTAATGACAAGGAAAATCCCCTCTATGAAGAATATGATCGATTGCTGGAAATTGCCAAGCGTTACGACATGGTCCTCAGTCTTGGTGATGGATTGCGTCCGGGGTGTCTCGCCGATGCCACGGACCGGGGCCAGGTCCAGGAACTTATTCTTCTGGGAGAACTCGCAAAAAGGGCCAGAGATTTCGGGGTGCAGGTCATGATCGAAGGTCCCGGCCATGTGCCGATCAATGAGATTAAGGCAAATATACAGTTACAAAAAAGTTTGTGTAACGGTGCACCTTTCTACGTTTTGGGACCATTGCCAACGGATATCGCCCCCGGTTACGATCATATCACTTCCGCGATAGGCGGGGCAATTGCCGGATCAGCCGGGGCAGACTTTCTCTGCTACGTAACGCCTTCAGAACACCTGCGCCTTCCTACGCTCGAAGACGTAAGAGAAGGCGTCATAGCATCTAAGATTGCCGCCCATATCGCCGATATTGCCAAGGAAATCCCCGGCGCCCTGAAAAAAGACATCATGATGGCACGCTACAGAAATAATTTCGACTGGCAGGGCCAGATTAAAGAATCCATTGATCCCCAAAAAACAGAGAGACTTCTGGAGACCAGCAAAAGCGCACAAGAAGAGGGCTGCACCATGTGCGGGGAATTTTGCGCCATCAAACTGGGAAAGGCACGCGCTCACAAGAAATCTTGAACCCTCGATCCCTTAAATCCTTAAGATACTCGCATCTTATTCAACGGGGATCCACAATTTCTCAATCACGCTGTTCTAAATCACGCTTGACTAATCCCCAAAAAAAATATAATCAGGTTCGATTTATATGAACTGGACACACTCTCTATGGAAGAAAGCGAACTTTTTAGAAAGAAAAAAGAAAAGATAGAATCCCTGAAGGCCGATGGCATTGAATTATATCCTAACGATGTCCGGGTAAAAGACACGAGTGCGTCCATCATTTCCCGTTTTGCCCATTTAGACCATGATGCCCTTGCCACAATTGATGAGAGATTTACTATAGCAGGCAGATTGATGGCCGTTCGTGACTTCGGTAAAGGATCCTTTATCATGATTCAGGACAGGGCGGGAAGAATACAGGCCTTTGTCAGAAAGAATCAGGTGGGGGAAACCACCTATTCGATGTTTAAAAGACTCGATATTGGGGATATAGTGTTTGTGGGCGGGAAGATATTCAGAACCAGAACAAACGAACTTACGATTGACGCCGATGAACTGAGGCTCTTGTCAAAGGCCATCAGGCCTCTCCCGGAGAAATGGCATGGTCTTACGGATATTGAAACCAGATACCGTCAGCGACATCTTGATCTTATTGTGAACCCTCATGTGAAAGAGGTATTCCAGAAGCGGAGCCGCATTATTCAGCTTATGCGCCGCTTCCTGGAAGAGCGTGATTTCCTGGAAGTAGAAACGCCCATGATGCAGCCCAAAGCGGGCGGTGCTATGGCGCGCCCCTTTAAGACCTATCATAACGCCCTGGGTATGGATTTTTACCTGAGGATTGCCCCGGAACTGTATCTGAAAAGATTGATTACGGGAGGTTTTGATAGGGTTTACGAAATAAACAGAAATTTCCGGAATGAAGGCATTTCCACCATTCACAACCCCGAATTTACCATGTTGGAATTTTATCAAGCGTATGCCACGTATGATGATTTGATGGCACTCACGGAAGAGATGTTTACCTGCATCGCCCGCGAACTTCTCGGTTCCCTGAAGTTCCCCTACCAGGAAACGGAAATCGACCTGACGCCCCCATGGCCGCGCATTACTGTCAAAGATGCCATTATGAAATACGGCAATATATCACCTGATGTTTTTGGCAATACCGGCAGGTTAAGAGCCTGCGCCAGGGATCTGGGACTGAACATTAAGGACAACGAATCCCCCGGCAAAATCATGATGGCCATATTTGAAAAGGAAGTGGAGGCAAAGCTCATTCAACCGACTTTCGTAACACATTATCCTGTTGAGGTATCACCTCTTTCGAGAAAAAATTCTCTTTACCCCGAGCTCGTTGATAGATTCGAACTTTATATTTACGGAAAAGAAATCGCGAATGCCTTTTCCGAGCTCAACGACCCCGTCGACCAGCGTGAACGGTTCATGATGCAACTTAAGGAAAGGGAGGCCGGGGATGACGAGGCACATGAAATGGATGAGGATTATATACGGACTCTTGAGTACGGGATGCCGCCTACGGCAGGAGAAGGAATCGGTATTGACAGGCTGGTGATGCTTTTCACAAACGCTGCCTCTATAAGAGATGTTATCCTTTTTCCTCTTTTAAGAACCAAGGAAGAGTGAAATCCGCCATGTCTTTCGAACTTTTTATAAGTCTCAGATACCTTCGCGCAAAGCGAAAACAGGTTTTCGTTTCCATTATCACGTTCATATCCATTGCCGGCATTTTTTTAGGGGTTGCCGCATTGATCATTGTGCTGGCGGTGATGAACGGCTTTGAAACGGACCTCCGGAACAAGATCCTGGGAATCAATTCGCACGTTGTTCTGATGAAATTCAGCGGAGCAATGAAGGATTATCCTAAGATAATGAGCGAGATTGCGAATGTTGAGGGTGTTGTCGCATCGACGCCATTCATATACAGTCAGGCCATGCTGAAAAGCGGAAGCCGTACGAGCGGCGTCGTCTTGCGGGGAATGTCCGTAGACACCGCTCCCCAGGTCATTAATCTGGGAAAGATGCAGGAGGGCAGCATTCATCATCTTTCCGAGAAACCACAAGATGTTCCCGGGCTCACTAAGGATGCGTCACTATCTCCAGGGATTGTCATAGGTAAAGAACTGGCGAAAAACATGGGGCTTTCACTCTTTGACCCTGTGAGCATAATATCCCCCATGGGGATATCTACCCCGATGGGCATGGTTCCGAAAATGAAAAAGTTTATCCTGGTGGGTATTTTCGATTCCGGATTTTACGAGTATGATTCAACGTTAGCATACATATCCCTGAAAGACTGCCAGGAGTTCTTAAATCTGGGAGAAGAAGTAACGGGCCTGGAAATCAAAGTGAACGACATTTATCAAGCGAATGTCATCGCGAAATCCCTCGAGAGAAAACTTGGATTTCCTTTCTGGGCAAGGCACTGGATGGAAATGAATAAAAACCTTTTCGCCGCGCTGAAGCTTGAGAAGAGGGTTATGTTCATCATTCTCAGTCTCATTGTGCTCGTTGCCGCATTCAATATCATATGTACCCTGATCATGATCGTCATGGAAAAAAACAAGGACATCGCCATTTTGAAAACAATGGGGGCGACCTCTGAAAGTATCATGAAGATTTTCATTTACCAGGGGATGACCATAGGCGTGATTGGCACCCTCCTCGGATGTCTCGGAGGCCTGTCTGTCGCGTTTAACCTGGAAAAGATTTCTGTATTTATAGAAAATCTCTTCGGCTTTAAAATACTGCCCGGAGATGTATATTATCTAAGCCAGCTGCCTTCCCAGGTCAATTACATTGATGTACTGATCATTATCACCGGAACCATGCTGATATGTTTACTGTCAACCATTTACCCGTCCCGAAAGGCTTCCAAATTAGACCCTGCGGAGGCCCTGAGATATGAATAATGATAAAGGTTGATAACCTAAGCAAAACGTACATAAAGGACGGCAGCAAGATCGAGGTCTTAAAAGACTTGGACCTTATCATCCCCCGAGGTCAGTCATTGGCCATTCTCGGTGTTTCCGGTGCGGGGAAAAGTACCCTGATCCATATTTTAGGGACATTGGATCACCCTACATCGGGGAGCGTACTCTATGACGACATTAATGTCTTCGCATGGGAAAAGAAAAAACTGGCTGAATTCAGAAACAGCACTATCGGTTTCGTATTTCAATTCCATAACCTCCTCCCGGAGTTTAACAGCCTGGAAAATACGATGATGCCGGCTCTGATACACGGGTTATCCCTGAGGGAAGCAACGGCTCGGGCCAAAGTTTTACTGCAGGAAGTGGGTCTCGGCGACAGGCTAAACCACAAGCCGGGAGAACTTTCCGGGGGTGAACAGCAGAGAGTCGCCGTCGCGAGGGCTCTTATTATGAAACCCGAAATCATTCTCGCTGATGAGCCTACGGGTAATCTTGATAGTGAAACAGGGAAAAAGATAGAAAATATCCTGGTGGATCTCAACAAGAACAAACAAATCACCCTTGTTGTCGTAACCCACAACAAATCACTCGCCGACAGGATGTCTCAAAAAATCCGCCTCTCAGATGGAAGAATTTATAACTATGAGTAAGATAGTTATTCTTAGACGATCAATCGTCTTTCTGCTCACATCGCTTCTCTTGATAAACTGTCAGCAGGCATTCGCAGAAGACATTAAAAAAATAGTTCTTCTTCCCTTTGATGTGCACAGCAGGGCAGATGCAGCGAACCTGCAGAATGCTATCTATAAAGGAATTGCTCAAGAGTTTGCCAAATCAAAAAATATTCAGTTCATTGAAAGAAGTGTCTTTGCCAAATCTATTGAGGGTAAACCGATCAGTGAAAAAGTTGCCCTCCATCTGGGCAAAGAAACAGGCGCCAATTATGTCATAATGGGAAGCCTTTCTGAATTCGGAAAGCAAATCAGCGTCGATATTAAGGTTATTGACGTAAAGGAAGAACGGTCATTGCCCGTCATCTTCGCCCAGGGGAAAGGCATAGAAAGCATTGGTTCCATATCCGCCCAGATAAGAATAAATATACTCATGAAAATAGCCGCGGACATGAAAATCGTAAAAATCGAATTTAAGGGCAACCGGAAAATCGAGAGCAGCGCAATAAGCCAGGTCATCAAAAGTACGAGGGGGAACCTCTTTTCCGAAACCGAACTTTCCGCTGATATAAAGGCAATTTACAAAATGGGCTATTTCGATGATGTTGCCGCTGATGTGAANNCAGATTCTGAACCCGGAAAAAGTGGTAAGCAGTATAGCAAAAATCAAAGCCCTTTATGACAACAAGGGATACTATAATGCCGAGATCACGCATGCTGTTGAGAAAGCAGGAGAGAAAGACTTCCGCGTCACCATCGATATTGCGGAAAACGAGAGGTTGTATATCAAAACCATCGCGTTTGAGGGAAACCGGGCATTTACCGACAAGGAACTGAAAAATATGATGACCTCTACTGAGAAGGGGGTATTCTCCTTTCTCACGGATTCAGGGATTCTGAAAAAGGACCAGCTGAAGCAGGATACGGGCAAATTGAATGCATTCTACCTNNCCATAGTGGAAGGGAAACAATTCAAAGTAGGCAAGGTCGATATCACAGGAGATTCTCTCACGGTATCCCTTTCAGAACTCCTGAAAAACTTGAAGATAAACAAAAAAGAATTTTATGAACGGGAAGCGATCATGAAAGATATGGAGTATCTCACCCAGGTGAGTAACGACGATGGGTATGCGAATGCCGATATTTCTCCGCGGACTCTTCCCCAGGAAAAAACACAGACAGTGGATGTCACCTATAATATTAAAAAAGGCAACCAGGTCTATTTTCATAGAATAACCGTCACAGGCAATACAAAAACGAGAGATAAGGTGATACGGAGGCAGTTGGCCATTACTGAGGGAGAATTATACAGCAGCAGTAAACTCAAGAAAAGCTATATGGACCTCAATCGCCTGAGGTACTTTGAGGAAATCAATTTTCAGACGGAAAAAGGTCCTGATGAAACTCTTACCGATGTCAATATTAATGTAAAGGAAAAACCAACTGGCATGTTCAGTATCGGCGCAGGATACAGCGCACAGGACAAGGCAATGATTATGGCCCAGATTTCACAGCAAAATCTTTTCGGCAGAGGACAGATCCTCAGCCTCAGGGCGAACATCGGAGGAGAATCAACCATGTACGAGCTTTCATTTATAGAACCATGGCTCTTTGATATGCCCCTATGGAGTAAATTCGATATATGGAATTATACCCGGGAATATGATAGCTATGATTTTTCATCACAGGGCACGGGAGTGACGTTTGGCTACCCCCTCTGGGAGCGCGTAATTGGCTATGTNNATCAAGCACCATGTCCTTCACGCTCGCAAGGGATACCACGGATGACTATATGTTTCCCTCAAAGGGTTCTAAAAACAGTGGTACCATTGAATATTCGGGGGGAATCCTTCAGGGTGAAACAAGCTTTACCAGATACGGCGTAAAATCGTCATGGTTCTTTCCCCTACCCCTTGAAACGGTGTTTGGCTTGTACGGTAAGGGCGGATATATCAAGGAGAATGAGGGGAAGGAGGTGCCAATTTATGAGCGTTACATTCTGGGGGGGATAAACAGCCTCCGGGGACTCAGAGATGTGGGTCCGAAAGA
>JAFNGM010000153.1 GCA_017885225.1 Syntrophaceae bacterium
AATCCCAGCACCACCAGCCGGGTGTTGTGGTATAATCATTCCTCTCCAAGAACCTCCTCTTCTCCTGGAGGATGATGTAGGCAACCCTCTTCGCCATAGTTCCGATATCTGAATTTCCTCCGGACCCGGTGAAACGATGCACCGGGGCGTAGTAATCACCGATAGAGGTGACATTCACACCACCGTATTTGTCGATTGCGGCCCCTCCAAGGAACCCTAAGGTCACAAAGCCCTGCTGCAGATAGTATCCGAAGGTATCCACCAGTCCTCCAAGGGTGGAACACATATTAGCCGCCCTCTGGTCACTCACAGACATGGGCACATGCATGGTTTTCCCGTCGCATATCCCGGATTCGTAGATCAACACCGCATTGGGAGCATTCAGCATATTGGCCGCCATAATCCCCACCATGGGAAGTCCCGTACCGGCAAAGACGACATCATCGTTCAGAACCTCGTGAGCAATGGCAATCGCCATTAATTCGGGCAGAATAAATTCACCTGCCTTTGCTTTCTCATCGGGCATCTTATCGATTAACTCCATCAATTCTTCCATCGATTTAGCCATTTTCATTTCCCCCNNCGCCGGGTTCTTTCCTCGCATCATCCTGGTGCTGTATCCGGTGGTGCTGTCAGCTTTGAGAGACAACAATTTCCTTGCACCGAGCTTCACGATGAAATCTTCCCAGTTCTTCGGACCGAAAACCCATTCATCGAGCCACTTTTTCAAGTCCTCGACGTTTCTTGATGCTTTATCCATTTCCCTCATGAACGGCGCGTCATAGTCATAATAGAAGGGAACACCGCTTGGGAAAGCTCCCCAGGGAACTTCCACAATGGCATCAACGGTAAAGAAGGGAATCTGATTGGCTTCAGGTTCCTTCCTCATTTCCGCCTCGGGAACGACCTCTTCGGCAGTGATCACGACCTTATCGCAGGCAAAGGCGATTTCCTTATCGATGGTGCCTACGCCGCGCCATCGCGCCGTACCCTTGTCACCCACCTGTGATACGTGGATGATTGCCAGTTCGGGCCTCGCTGCGGGAAGAAGGACAACATCCCCATCGCCAAAGAAGGGTTCTTCAATCTGGATGAATTTTTTCTTCGAAATTCTTGAATTCTTACCATTTCTTAAACCTGCTTTTCCCAGGGCATCATAGTCCGGATTATAGAGATCCGATCCCAATGGCGCATAATAGGGAATGAACGGCGCTCCGATGGCGCCGGCAAGGAATCTCATGGCCATCGATCCGTGAGAGTAATCCTCAAGGATCATCTTTCCCGCCTTGTAAATCCTCTCCATATTGATGTCGAGTTTTCCCGCCATCTCCCCCCAGCCCATCCAGTCGGTTTCATAAATCTTAATGGCACCGACGGTATTAAGGAGCCAGGTGCAGCAACTGCCATGCCTGTCGATAACATGCAGGTCCTTGACTCCCTGTCTTACTGCCTCCCACGCAAAGGCCATGGGATTTCTGTTAAACCCCGTAAACCCACTGCACGCACACATTATTCCATCGTGCATGTATTTCTTGACGGCTTCTTCAAGAGTTATGATCTCCGCTTTTTTAGCTTTACCACGAATTCTCGCCATGGTTACCTCCTTTCAACACTCTCAATTTTTTTACCCCCTTTTATACGCGTATCAAAAAACCGGAAAAACGTGCACTACTGTGCACGATCCCTGCAACCAATATTGATGTTTCACCCCCTTTCCCTCATTTCTTTTAAAACCATATTTGGAATTCTATTGTCCCTGTCTGGTGCAATCTGTTGTCTTTATTGCAACGTATATGCTCATGGGTCATAGTCAGTATTATGTTGTTGAGGACCATCTGTTTTTGGCGCTTCTTTCTTGGGAGGCTTTTTCGCATCCCCTGGTGGTTTGGCGGGCACCGGTGCCTTGGCCGGTTCCTGTACTTTGGGGGGCTCCACTGCCTTGGCGGGTTCCGGCGGCTTGACAGGCGCCTCTACTTTAGCGGGCGTCGGGGCTTCGCTTTTCTTTGGCACCGCTCCCTGATCCGTCTTGGAACAGCCTGGCAGGAACAGAAAAAAAACAAAAGCTGTTAGAAGCAACGCCGTCATCCCGTATTTTTTTTGATAACCATTACACCGCATGATCTTCTCTCCTCTTTAAATAAATTTACGAACTTGCTTCTCCATAAGTTATAAATAGAAGTAGTGTGAGTTTCTTTTAAAGATGTTTATTTTTACTTGTTGATTTTGTATGGGAAGAAAGTCAAAAACACAATATTAAAAGTTTAATAAACAATATTAAGGTTATTTTAATATTTTCCCGTAAGGATGATATTCTGAGAAGTTACTGGTCCGAAAGGTGGGTTATTCTGTCAGTTTCCGTGATATTCAGAGAGAACCCTTCCCCGCGCGTTTGATGATCGCCTCGCGAAAGACTCTCCAGAGTAATTCAAATTTATCGGAAAGGTCGAATCTGTAGTGTCCAAGGGCCCAGATATTAACCATTCCCTGGATCATGCTGAATAAGAGCATTGCGGAGGAATCAAGATCAACATCATCTCTGATAAAACCTCCCCTGACCCCTTCTGTGATAAGATCTTTCAGTTTCTCTATGTATACGTTGATGCTTTCATAGACCTCCCTGTTGAGGCCCCTGTCGCCGAAGCTGATGACCTCCGCGATGATCTGGAAGGACATTCCCCGGGCCTGTTCGATTCTCGACAAATGATTGACGAGGATGCCATGTAAGGTTTCCAGCGAAGGGGGCGTATCGGATAATGCACGATCTATCTCGTCCATCATAGATGCCATAATGTGACTCAAGAGAAAGGATAGTATTTCTCTTTTATTTTTGAAATGGCGATATACAGCCGCTTCGGTGATGTTCACTTCTTTTGCTATGGCCCTGACGGTCAGGTGTTCACTGCCTTTTTTAACGATCAGTTTCCTTGCGGCGGCAATGATCTGCTTCTTCCGTATAACGGTGCTTCTGCGATTTTGTGCCATGTTCAAAAACCCTCCCATGAAGATGGTGAAAACCGGTGCCGGATGTCAGCCGGGCATAGATGGTAACATCTTTTTTGGAGATAAAGTGCAATTATTTTATCATATATCTTGACACATGTAAACCAATATGTTACGTAAGTAAACGTTAACTTTTATTTTATGAGAGTATCCGTTTACTTATATATCATGAGAGTATTTCTGTCATGGTATATTACAATATTAAATTGTTTATAATTATAAGAAGGAGGTGGCATATGGGGTTCTTATCAGGATTATTTGGTCCGGGGCACAAGAATAAAAATCCCGAAATAAGGAAGGATTGCATCTCAGGTATGATGGACAAGAAAATCCTTGCCGAGCTTGCGGAAAAAGACGAGGACGCAAGCGTCCGTGAGGTTGCAAAAAAGAGGCTTGAAGCTATATCTGTAAAAAAATAAGATCACTTATCGCGCACGATAGAAGTAACCCTGTCTGTTTGATAGATAGTGTTCCAGCAACCCGACGTGCGACTTCCGATACCATGTCTGGACGTGACAAGCCTGCCCTGTGCTTGATACGTTTGAATCCATTGAATTTTTTATATGGATTACCTTAAGGTCCGGCCTTCCAAAACAATATAGGTTATGGTAAGGCGCTGCCTCTACTCTGCAGAGTAGAGGCAGTTCTTCCGGGAAGCGTAATAAAAGCGCCTTTTAAAAAATTCATACCCCCTTGTATGTACTATCGTATTCGGTAAGCTCTTTTCTGACTTGACCTCTTGCAGAAATATCCCTTTATATTGAAGCTCTTCGCAGTAAACTGCGGAGAATCTTCG
>JAFNGM010000154.1 GCA_017885225.1 Syntrophaceae bacterium
GAACCCCTCAGGAAATCAGGGAAAATCCGTTGGTAATAAAGGCCTATCTGGGAGAAGATGTCAGTGCTTAAGCTGAAAAACATACAAACCTTCTACGGCAACATCCAGGTACTGAAAGACCTCTGTATGGAAGTCGCCTCGGGAGAGATCATAACCCTAATAGGAGCGAATGGAGCCGGTAAATCCACCACCCTTATGTCCATCACCGGGATCGTGCCTCCACAAACCGGTGAAATTCTGTTTCTCGATAAATCCATCCACATGCTGAGTCCCGATGAAATTGTCGCGTTGGGGATTTCCCTTGTTCCGGAAGGCCGCCGCATTTTTCCCCGTCTCACAGTTATGGAAAACCTGGATATGGGAGCTTTTCTTCGAAGAGATGCAGCTGAGGTGAAAAAAGACGTAGACCACATCTTCGAGCTCTTTCCTATCCTTGCTGAAAGGCGTCATCAGCACGGCGGCACGCTGAGCGGAGGGGAACAGCAAATGCTGGCTATCTCCCGTGCTCTCATGGCAAGGCCGCGCCTGCTTCTCCTTGACGAACCGTCGTTAGGTCTGGGCCCGATGGTGGTAACGCTGATTTTCGATATCATCAGAAGAATCAACAAGGAAGGCGGGACAACCATCTTCCTGGTGGAGCAGAACGCCTATATGGCCCTCAAGGTCGCCCACCGGGGTTATGTCATTGAAAATGGCCGCATCACCCTGGAAGGAACAGCCGACAGCCTCCTCCATAATGAAGATGTGAAGAGGGCATATTTAGGTATTTAATCATCGCCAGATAATGTGGGGATCTTTTCTGGGCGGAAGACGGTGATATGTATACTTTGGATATCCGACCATCATGGATCCCAGGCTGATGTTGTCTCCCGGTAAGGAAAGCGCTTTTTGCATAGGAGGCCAGGACGCGGCGGCGGCGTTAAAGTACCCTGCCCAGCAGGCGCCAAGCCCGAATGNNGCGCCGCCAGTTCCAGATATGCGAGCGCAATGGTTGCGGCAACCGGAGCCATGCGGTTCTCTTTGGACGCATGAGTAATTATCATGTGCGGTGCTTTACGACAGACAGGATCTTTCCCTTTTTCCCATCTGTCCACCACCCGACCCATATGCAGCAAATTAGCAAGGTCGGGTTGTTGCTTGAGCATATACCGCATCCAGTCAATCACCATGCCCGCTAGTTTTTGAATTTCCGCACGGTCATAAAGGACCAGCCATTCCACCGGTTGGCTGTTATGGCCGGACGGTGCGAACCGCGCAATTTCGATCAGTCTGGAAATCGCTTCTTTATCTACTTGCTTGTCTTTATACACCCGGATCGACCGTCTGGAACGCAGAAAATGCTCCGTCTGCTCGGGAGTGAGCTGCCAATCCTTGCGTATCGGAGGGCATTGTTCTGGCATAATTGTTTTTAACGACAATGCGCCGTGAGGACATACGGCGACACAATGGCCACACCCCACACACAATGTATCTGCATCTTCAGTCGGGGAAGGGAAAGATGCATCATCCTTACGCTCGATAAGTCCCATGGGGCACGTTTCCGCACATATGCCGTCACGTGTGCATTTCTCCTGATCAATCATTAAATGGCTCATATATTCTCCCTTTGAGTGAGTTTATTACGAACATAGAATTTTGCTGTCATTCCAGGCGTGGAGACTGTGTCATTATACTGGCGTGCGCTGTCCCTTTTCTGTGTGAAGAATATCAGGCTGAGAGCAGCAATACGACAAAAATCATTTTAATTTTTTCACTATCTCATCCCAGGTCTCCACTACTTCCGCATCCTCCATGGAATCAAAGCTGAAGGCATGAGATTGATGCACCTCTGCGGATTCAATCACCTCCTGTCCGCCGATTACTGTCTTAATCGTTAATTTCTTTTCCCTGATTTCTTTAAATATTTCTCCTTTGTTCCATGGCATGACGGGTGCTTCGGGAAACTCATTTTTCTTCAGCCATGACCGGATTGCTCTCACACCCAAAAGTCCTTTCTGGAGAAACACGATAGGGAATTTTTCGTGGATTTTTTTTACCGCTTTCGCACTTCCAGGTTTTACCTGCAGTGCAAAAGGCCCCTCCAGTACACTGCCTTCGACATCAATAAACACTACCTTCGTTTTCTTATTGACGGCAAGGAGAAGCCCATCATCTCTGATCTCGCCTGATCTCGCCGCTATTTTATAGAGCCCAGCTTTCATCGGAACAAAGCCTTTTACAGCAAAGCCATCAGTGCCGGAAAGGTTTTTGCCGATTGATTTTCCATTCACGAGGAACTCCACCAGCTCTCCCCTTTTGCTGAAAAATCCTCCCCGGGTCTCAGCCCTGAGCATAACCTCCTCGCCTGGCAATGTCACACTATCATAGATTATGACCTCCGACACCACAGGGGCCGGGAATGTAAAGGAGAGAAGAGCACTCAAAAATACGGACAGCGCCCATTTATTTGTAATCATACCCACGTTCACGCCCTTGTCGAGGATTTGTTCCTACTCTGCTATTCCAAGTTTAATACTATAATGAAACCCGTCGAGGCAAGATGAAATATGGAATGCGGTTGACATTGACCGGTTTCTATACTATTTGAGAGTCTGTATTATTAATTCTCTTGTAATGGCCTTACTATGAAACAATTAGTTGTGAGAAATATGATCGAACCGAACGGCAGGGGGAGCAGGAGATGCCTCGCCTGCGGAACCACCGCTAATATGGGCCGGCGCAGATACTGTTCCATCGAGTGCCGGAAACGGCTCCTTTATAAGTTAGAGGTGCGAACGGGTTTAATAAAAACACTGAATGCAAAGTACGCGACATTTTATTTTTCCGATGTGATGATCATATTGGACATGCTCCTCTATGGATCGGATGAGATATTCAGCTTTTTCTATCCTCGATCCCCCGGAAAGAAACCTTCGGAAGATTTCAGCAGCATGGCCGATATGCTGGGGAACATCTGGTGGAAAGAAAAGAAACGAACAAACAAACGATACTTGGCCTCGCATCATGTACTTTCACAGGCGGTAAGGAACAACGCACCGGCAGTTTCTGTGAAGCCGACAATGATAAAAGTTCCTTCCATTAAGACGACGCATTTGGCGAACCTAAAACTTGATAAATCAGAATTAATTGCTGCCGAATTGTTACATCGAGTAAAAGAAGCATACCGCCGTCAGGCGAAAATTCACCATCCCGATATAGGCGGTGAGGCGGCTACCTTCAGAAAAGTTCATGATGCGTATAAAGAACTGACAGCCTGGGCAAAAAATCCCACTTTTAAAAAACGCAGGGGGTTTCCCGACAAGTGGTTTTATGACGGGGGCACAAACAAGTGGGCACAACCTACACCATTATCGGAAAAGTGAATTTTCACGTTACAGGGGGCGATCGTCCAGGCAGGGAATATTTGGCCCTTTGAGGGCTATCTTCACAGAGCCTGGATCGCGCCTGATGCTGTGCGTTTCTTTCATCTATGCCTTCACCGCGACAATCGGCAAACTTGCCATTACTCATTCCAATCCCTATTTCTTCGGCGTCATTTACAACATGTCTCTTACGGCGTCGATTTTCAGTCATATGCTGGCCATTTCGATGACACACGTCGCCTACATGATATCATTGAAGCGTACAAGCCTCTTATTCGGCGTCATCTATGGTGCAGTCTTGTTTAAGGAAGAAAAAATCGCGGAGAGATTGACGGGAGCTGCCATAATGATAACAGGCGTATTTTTGATAGGCTGGTTCGGATAGTAAGAGGCCAGTTAATTCATGACAAAAAACTTTGCCTTTGTCAGGGATCATATCCCTCTTGCCTTCTTTGGTGGGTCAATGAGTGTGAAAGGCGGCAAGGGGGGATCATCAATTCAGCGTTCAAAGATTATTCTCTTCCCTGCGCTTCGATGCACGCTTATTCGGATCGAGTTCCATTTTCCGGAGGCGTATGTGTTGCGGTGTAACTTCAACCAGTTCATCCTCGGCGATGAATTCAATGGACTGATCCAGAGAGAGCGGCCGCGGCGGCCTCAAGGTCACGGTCGCTTCCGCGGTTGAGCTCCTGATATTAGTGAGCTTCTTTTCCTTGGTGATATTCACCCCCATATCGCCGGTACGATTGCGTTCGCCGATGATCATGCCCCCGTACACCTCATATCCCACCTCGACGAAGAGTTCACCGCGGTCTACCATGGCCAGGCTGGCATAGGTTGTCACCCTGCCGCTTCTATCGGCGAGAAGGGCACCGCTTGCCCGTTGCGGGATCGGCCCAAACCACGATTCATAGCCTTCAAAGAGCGTATTCATCACGCCCGCTCCCTTGGTATCCGTAAGAAAATGACTGCGGAACCCGATCAGGCCCCGGCAGGGAACAAGGAACTCCAGGTNNAGTTTTTCCGTCACAATGCCGACGAATGCTTCAGGGATATCGATAAAGACACGCTCTACAGGTTCCAGAGTTTTGCCGTTTTCTATTTTCGTGATAACATTTGGCTTGGACACCATGAGCTCATAGCCTTCCCGGCGCATGGTTTCGATCAGCACTGCCATCTGCAGCTCCCCCCGCCCGCATACCTCGAAGGCGTCCTTGCGCTCCAATGGTTTCATTTTCAGTGCGACGTTGCGGAAACTCTCTTTTTCCAGACGTTCAAGAAGATGGCGTGACGTCAGATACTTCCCTTCCCTGCCGGCAAAGGGACTGTTGTTCACGTAAAAGATCATAGAGACGGTCGGCGCGTCGATAAGTATCCGGGGGAGCGGGATGGGAGTCTCCTGCGATGTAATCGTATCACCGATACTGATGGATTCGATTCCGGCAAAGGCGACAATATCACCGGCCTCGACGGCCTCGACCTGCTTTTTCTTCAAACCGTGAAACGTGTAGAGGGCGGAAAACCTGACACCGGGAGTGATTGAATCTTCTCCGCACAGGGCATAGGTCTGATTCATCGTGAGAACTCCGTTGATTAACCGCCCGATGGCGATCTGCCCCACATAGGAATCATAATCGAGATTCGTAACAAGAAACTGGGGAACATGTTCGTCATCGGTATCAGGACCGGGTATGGCGGAACAAATGGCGTCAAGCAGGGGTTTCAGATCTTCCGACGAATCTCCCGGCTTCTTATGGGCAATGCCCCGTTTTGCGTTGGTGTAGAGGATGGGAAACTCTATCTGCTGCTCGTTCGCATCGAGATCAATAAAAAGATCATACACCTCATTGATGACCTCCTCGATCCGGGCATCGCCGCGGTCGATCTTGTTGATGACGACCACAATGGGAAGTTTTTTGGCAAGGGCTTTTTTCACGACAAACCGGGTCTGCGGAAGCGGTCCCTCACTGGCATCGACCAGCAGAATTGCTCCATCGACCATATTCAGACTGCGTTCGACCTCGCCGCCGAAATCCGCATGNNGGCGTATCGACGATATTGATCTTGACGTTGTCGTACCATATGGCCGTATTCTTCGCCATGATGGTAATCCCCCGTTCTTTTTCGAGATCCATGGAGTCCATCACCCGTTCCGCGACTTCCTGATGCTCCCGGAAGGTGCCCGTTTGCTTGAGCATGGCATCGAGAAGGGTCGTTTTACCGTGATCGACATGGGCAATGATGGCAATATTTCTTATGTTCTGCTTTCGCATGCGTACTTTAGCTCCTTTGCAATTGCCTTCCCTCTAATATTCCTACAGCGAAAAAGCAAGTTGTTATAAAAAGAGAGGACGTGCTTGACATTTATCCGGAATATATGCTAAGTATGCTTCCATGATTCCAAGACCCTTCTGGCTGAACCGTATACAAATCTCCTGGCAGGAGGCGCCTATTGTATGGCTTGCCGGTGTGCGGCGCATCGGAAAAACAACCCTTGCACAGAGCCTTGATCCCGACAGTATCGCCTATATCAACTGCGATCTTCCCATCACCCATGACATTGTAGCCGATCCTGAGCTTTTTTTCCGCAACTGTTCTTCCCCTATCGTCGTTTTTGACGAGGTACACCAGTTGCGCGATCCAAGTATGGTCCTGAAAATCGGGGCAGACCTTTTCCCCCATCTGAAAATCATGGCAACCGGTTCATCAACTCTTGCCGCGAGCAGGAAATTCAAAGATACGCTTGCAGGAAGAAAGCGACTTGTCCATCTGACGCCTGTCCTCTGGGATGAGCTTCCTGCCTTTGAGAATGCACCGCTTCTGAAGAGGCTCTATCACGGAGGCTTGCCGCAGGCCTTATTATCCACGACAAAACAGCCCGGATTCTATCGTGAATGGATCGATTCATTTTTTGCACGGGATATTCAAAGGCTCTTTGCTTTCCGCAATCCCGATAAATTTACCATGTTTTTTGAGTATCTCATGAGGCAAAGCGGCGGTCAGTTGGAGATGACGAAGACGGCAAGCGCTTTAGGCATAAGCAGGCCCACCTTGGAAAGCCATTTAAGCGCCATGGAGATCACCCATGCTGTGACGATGGTGCGGCCCTTTTTCGGCGGTGGCCACAAGGAGATCATCAAGATGCCCAAGGTTTACGGATTTGACACGGGCTTCGTGGGCTTTTGCCGGGGTTGGGATCCCTTAAGACCGGATGACTACGGCATTTTGTGGGAGCATCTTGTCCTTGAGTATCTACAGGCGCATCTCTATAACCGGACTGTGCAATACTGGCGTGACGCCAACGGCAGGGAGATAGATTTTATCATGGTCAGGAACCGCAATGAAGTGGACACCATTGAGTGTAAGTGGAATCCGGATCAGTTCAATCCCGACGCCCTTAAAATATTCCGGAACTTCTACAACCAGGGGAACAACTACCTCGTCTGCCCTGTTTCCGTAACCGGTTACCTGAAACGGGTCTCAGGTATGGACATCTGTCTATGCAATCCTGAAGGATTATTGAGATCATTAGAAAAAATCGGTTAGCAGTACCAGCCGGACACACCTGTCTTTTGCCCGGTGCATTCTTAATCCGTCAGTTTCATACCTCATGGATGATTACTCTCAAATTCCCATCAATGATGATCATTACTATCGAGACCCCGAATACTCCTGGGACGCCTATATCCACGCATAATCCTGAAAAAGAAACAGGATGCTGTAGAAAGGTGCGCCCGGATTATGCCTGAAAATGCCCGCTGACCTGGTAAAACCAGTAAAAACTCCTCTTCTTGTCATTGGTAATAAATGCATCTGCTCCGACGTCAAGGGATAAGACCTCTGTAAGGGTTATCACGAAAGAAAAGGCATTGATATTTCCTATTGGTGGAGGCGGCGGGAATCGAACCCGCGTCCGAAAACATTCCACTGCAGCGTCTACATACGTATCCTCTGTTTTAATTTCACTCACGAAAACTCCCGGAGGCAGGATTTATCGAGAGCTATCCCTTTTGGTTTTCGCCCCTCTCACTTCGGGAAAGCAAGATCAGCTATCCTGCCTGTATGACGCCCTGTGCTGATCCGGCAGGCGGAATCAGGAGGACGTAGCCGTCTATGCGGCTAAAGCGTAATCGTAATTGGTTGCGCTTAAATGTTTCCTACCTGTTTAACGAGGCCTGGTAGGAACCTCGGTATGCGACTACAGCTTCCATATCCCCGTCGAAACCATTGCGCCCCCATGGTGATGTGAATATAGAAGTGCTATAAAGTAGTATAAGGCGGGACATCTTTTTAGTCAAGTTAATTCATTGAATCCATGAGCTGTCTCAATCTTTTCCATGGATTCCCCGTTTCATTTCTCGTCGATGCTCTTTGCCCTTCAGGCTCTCCCGTTTATCGTAGAGCCTCTTTCCTCGGCCAATCCCGATTTCTACCTTAACCCTTCCCTTTTTAAAGTATAATTTGAGCGGGATGAGTGCCGGCCCCCGTTCTCTTGATTTTCCGTAAAGTCTTTTGATCTCTCCCTTGTGAAGAAGCAGTTTTCGAACCCTCAGTGGATCATGATTCATTCGGTTTCCGAAAGAATACGGACTGATGTGCATTTCATGGACAAACACCTGCCCGTCCTTTACCAGGGCGTAACTGTCCTTGAGATTTTCCTTTCCCTCCCGGAGCGCCTTCACTTCCGTGCCCACAAGGGCGATCCCCGCTTCACTCGTCATGCGGGCATTTATTCTGGATGCCGTGGGCGCATCGCTTGATGGATATACAAAGGAAAACCGGTTCAAATTATACTTTTTTGATGTTGGAATGCTAAATGCAATGAGCGTCCTGCCACCCGAGGTGATTATGCAGTACGGCTTCGGAAGCTATCAGGGGTATATGGCCGAAAACTTCGTAGCCCAGGAATTAAGGGCCGCCGGAGATGACATGCTCTACACTTGGCAGGGCCGTACCTCGGAGGTGGAATTCTTGATCGAAACAGGCGCAGGCGTTGTACCGTGGGAAGTTAAGTCGGGACGGGTTGTCCACGCGAAGAGCTTAAGTGTTTACGAAGAACGATATCGCCCCAAACGTTGCTACATACTCAGCTCAAAAAATGGATACTGCCAGGGCCGCCGCTGTTATGTACCCATATACGCGGCCGGTGTTATCAGGAATCTGATGGAAAAACAACACCAGACTGAAACACTATTTGCGGATCCATGATCACATGAGACTCACAAAGAATGAATTTTCAATTGTACTCTCTTGAGGATGAATATGGATATACAGGCCACAAATGAACAGAAAAGAATTTTAGAAGCAACAGGAAGGATCATAAAAATCAATGCAAGAGCCGGAACCGGAAAAACAACCACTCTGTGTCTGATTGCTGAACATAATCGGGATAAAAAAATCCTGTATCTCGTATTTAATAAGAAGAACAGAGACGAAGCAGAAAGAATATTTCCCCCACATGTAAAGATTAAGACAGTACACGCTTTTGCCCGGTTCTCACTATCATCATTGGGTAAAAGATTTAAAACAGATGATAATTTCAACGTCTGTACATTTCTTCCATACTTCGGTAAGGAAAGAAATAGGCAAACTCTGGCAACTCTCAGTTATAATTTTCTTACATTTTTTCTAAATTCCGGCTTTGAAAAACTTGAGGAAGCGATAAATCCATATATCGAGGATTGCTTGACAGAGGAACAGAGGAAAACTTTCAATCACCATGAAAAAAGGATCATACAAATTACACGTGATTTCGCAACGTCATGGAATAAAGAAGAAATATCAGGTCCGCATGATTTTTACCTGAAGCTTTCCCACATCAAAAAGACCTTTCATAAAGAACTCGAAAAATTTGACATAATCCTCGTGGACGAGGGACAGGACTTATCTCATGTCATGTTGGACTCTATGTCTCATTGCACAAAACGAATTGTCCTGGTCGGGGACACACATCAGAGAATATACAGTTTTAGATATGCCTTGGACGCCATGCGTATTATGAAGTGTGATGAAGACTTTGATTTGTCTCTAAGCTTCAGATTTGGAAAAAGAATCGCCGATTTAGTTACAATGTTTATTCTGCAATCAAAGAATGAAATGAACTTTAAAATCTGTGGATATGAAAATCGGAAATCCGAGGTTTCATTTTATTCCGACTTGTCTCTTGTGAACCAAGAGATCAAGACGGCCATCTTGAGCCGCACAAATATGGCCCTTTTTAAGAATGCAATGTACTTAAGATCAAAGAAAATACGATTTTTTTTGAACGTGACATCAAATCTGAGCTGAATAAAACCCTTGATGTCTATAGATTATATAGCGGTGAGAAGGATCGCATCACAGATGGCTTGATCCAATCATTTGATTCCATTGAACAATTGGATAAATACGCAGAAGAGATCCAGGACTTTCAATTGTCCAACATTTCTAAGATTGTTAAGGACTACGCTGACGAATTTCCAAACGCTATATATGAAATGATGAAGTTAACAATGAAAAAAGATCATCAGAATGACAAAGATGCAATTGTTCTCTCTACAGTCCATGCTGCAAAGGGACAGGAATATGATCGGGTCATCATTGATCAAGATATTGCCGATGTAATCAGCAGAACAAAAAGCATAAATCCGGAACAATTTCATGATGAAATTAACGTTGCCTATGTATGTTTTACTCGGGCTAAGAAACAACTTTTACTGCCAATGGCACTAAAAACAGTACTAACGCCTCAATGGCAAAGTTATATTGAAAAATTAGCATTTAAATCTGACGATAGAACAATGTCTAATAAAGCTCCTAATGGTAAAACGAGCAAAAAAATTGACACTTCAATAAAATCCGGTAACAATCAGAATAGATGTGAAAAAGTGGTTCGGCCCATGTATCAAGTTGGTGATAGAGTAGAAACATCCAATGGATATGGCACTATTATTGAAATTGTGGGAGATCAATGTCGTATTGATTTAGAGGGACAAACAGTAAAGATGTGGGATAAGCTCTCTACCTTAAAGTACTACAATCTTTAAATAGATGTGGATAATTATTTTTATCTCATGCCAAGCAGCGTTTTCCAAGGGGAGTTGTCATTAACTACTAAGTTCAACGATTTTTTTCTTTGTTCCCTCGGTCAGGTAATCCCACAACCCCACTCGCTCCAAAGTCTCAACTTCCGGAATCCCGTTAGAATTCCAGCCTCGCTCGCGGTAATAGGCCTGTATCAAGTCCCGTAATTGCTCTTTTCTGAAGTTCATCAGGAGTTCCCGTTTATCCCCTGTTTTCATTTTCTGTACATCTTCAAACGATTTCCCTGATATTTTGCTTATCTCTGAATCATGAAAATCCTTTTCAGCATCATAGAGTTCATCATCGGTCGGTCCTATGGCCCTGTCCGGCACCCAGTCATTATCGCCCGTGCTTTTACCAAAGATCATGACATTCATAACCCGCTGCAAATTGATATCGTGATCCGTCTGTTCGTAAATTTTCTCCCAGGTGAGATTCGTTCCCAGCATCCCGTTATAGAACTCCGCATACATCTCCTGGGAAGCAGGGTTTATATACTTATCCGTATCTTTTACTTTTTCAGATTCGGGATTAAAAACATCCACCCATGGAAGCTTGCAGAGACCAAGATTATCATTTCCCAGTCTCACCCTTGGGTAGGTAACCAGTGCCCGCGCTCTATCCTGCAAGGTAGGAAACGCTCCCAGTAAGTCAACTTTGATAAGCCATGCAGCGGCGTGATGCGCCCCGATATCACTCGCCGCAGCATATGACGCCTGCATGGACAGAGACCTGTGGGTTCTGTAAAGTGAAAAAGGGAGTCCTTTCACGTGCATCGCAAATTTTCTGAGTTCCTTCTCGGGATTCTCCAAACCGGTTCTCTTCATGTACCTGCGGGACACCCAATCGATGAGACTCAGCAATCCTTTTCCCGCTTCCCGCGCGCACTCGGTTTCCCCGTTGGAAACCTGGTGAAGGAAACGCAGCATAGCCTTATCGTCCTCCCATGTAAGCGCTAAGCCATCCGTATCCTCTTTTACAAGATAACCCCTCTGAAAGCACTCCATCAAAAACGCAATAATCACCGCGACGGTTATGGTATCGATCCCGAAATTGTCGCAGTGCCAGTTGGCTTCCATGATGGCTTCGGCATTCCATATCCCTAANNGCCGTTTCGTACTCAGGCCCATCGACCCAGACTTTTTTCCCGCGATGTTCACCCGCCGATACGGTAACCCAGCCTCCCTTGGTGCACCGCAGAGAGCATCCGGGGAAACATCCATCCATTCCCCTGTGATCGAAGAGGTTCGCCGCGTAAAATTTCCCGCTGATCTGCTCTGCCCTCGGATCCGAACCATACTGGTAATTATTCACCGGCAGAGACTGGTAATTCTCCTTATTCATAAAGCTGATCAGCCCCGCGCTTCCCTTGCGGTGCATTTTCAATGATACCGGATCAACTTCCCTGACAACCTTTGAAAGCTTCAATCCCGCTTTTCTTGCTTTTTCCCAGTCTGCCGCTCCATAGGGATTTTCACCCTGGGGATACTCCGCAAGGACGATGATGGATCGTATTTTTTTATCAATCATCACCGAACCAAGTCCCGTCCTTCCCGCCTGCTTCGTTCTGAAAAACCCTTTCTGTCCGTCGGTTGTTTTCGTCGGGTCGAAATAATGGCTGTTGATGCAGCCGTACGTGGTGTTGGCTGCACCCACGCCGGTCGTCAAAAACGTAATGTCCTTTTTGTCATATCCCGCTTTTGTGAATTTATCCGCAATGAATTTCTCCAGATCAAATACCTGGTCGATACTGGGCGCATCAATTATTGTTACCTGATTCTCAAAACCATTGATGAGAATAAATACATCCTTTTCCGATTTTCCCGTGATCTCAATGATATCGAACCCGGCATACTTGACGTTAGCCCCAAAATGCCCGCCGAAATTCGATACTCCCGGAATCCCTGTATGGGGTGACAGAGAGATAGCCATGCATTTGCTCGTCCCGGGAAACTGGGGAACGCCTGCCAATGGGCCAGGGGAAAAAATTAACGGATTTTCTGGAGCATAGGGACTCGTATTCGGGGTTAATCGTGTATAAAGAAGATATAAGCCAAGAGCTCTGCCCCCTATGAAATAATCTCGCACTCGTGGATCAAGCTCCTGCGCATTCATCACGCCGCTTCCGAGATCAACAGTGAGAATTTTATTCGCGTATCCACGTGTCAGTTTTGATTTACTGTATTTCATTATGTTCTCCTTGTCGGAATATCCTGCATCAGCGAAGGGAGAACAGCCATCAATTTCCTTGCGTGACAGGAATCCGTCTTTTAGACGGGGCACTATAAGCCAAATAAAATTTCCTTGTCAATGGGAAAAGATACAAAATTGTCACGTATCTTTCATCGATTCCACTGATACGGTTCACCTTTCATTCCACGATTTATATGAAGAAAGCCAGTCAATAACAAAGAGTAGGGTGTGAATTATCTTGACATATCCGGAAATTCATGATTGAGCCTGCCGTCAGTTCATTGTTGTTTTTTGAGAATATTTACACCCACCCCCATTCAGGACAGGTATGATAATGAATGACCAATGGGTATGGATTGATACACCCACAAAAATACGGGACGCAAAAGAAAACATTGGCAGTTCCTCCATTATCTGTGTTGATACAGAATATGATTCTTTCAGGTATTTTCGAGACGTACTTTGTTTAATACAAGTTAAAGCGAATGAGAAGACATACCTTTTCGATCCCCTTGGCAGTCTGAATTTTTTCTTTCTCGGAAAGATTTTCGCTGATCCGAAAATTCTCAAAATTATGCACGCAGGTGATAATGATATCCGCATTCTGAAACGGGACTACAGATTTGAATTTAAAAATATTTTTGATACTCATCGGGCAGCCTCTGTCTTAGGCTGTCACTACCTTTCTCTCTCGGCGTTGATCAGCCAATATTTGGGCATTGGACTCAAAAAAGATAAGAAGATGCAGCGGTCCAAGTGGGAAACACGCCCCCTGACTCAAGAGCAGATCCACTACGCCGTAGCGGACACAGGATATCTAAAAGACCTATATCACAGACTTGACTGCGACATAGCCCGTTGCGGCTTACAGAAAAGAGCGGCAAAGGCTTTTGACACCATCGCTGCGGTAACATGGAGTGAAAAATCTTTCAATCCTCAGGGATACATTAATATTAAAGGGTATCAATCCCTGACGGAAAATCAGAAGCACTATCTCATGAATCTTTACCGCTGGCGATTTCAAAAGGCAAAAGAGACAAACATGGCGCGCTTCAGGATATTGTCTGACCAGAGTATGATTGACCTGGCAAAAACCGAGGCGTGCTCCATGGAAATGCTGAAACAGACAGGCATACTTTCTCCTGAAAAAGTGAACTTTTACGGTCAGGAAATTATCGATACGGTAAGTTAAGGGGCTGTCACGCATCAGTTGTTACACGACAGTTCCTAAAATAACACGATTATCTCGACTCAGTCCGCGGATAGGTATGAATCCAGTTGCCCCGTTTCAACTTGTAACGGAAGTTAGTGCTATCATCTTGAATGATCTTATACAGATATCTGATATGCCGATCAATGGCTTCCATATAAAGATTGCGGTCAACAGCGAAGCGTGTCCTGAAATGAGGCTGCGCATACATATATGCATTTAAATACGTTTCCGCAAAACGCTTCTTCGTCATATCATAAAAATCTATGGTCTTGCGGATGAGGTCGAATTCGGTATTGAAGCCTTTCATGCCCGCTTCCTTGAATTCGTAATATAAAAAAATCAATTTTTCCAGGTATCTTCTGTCTGACATCTGGCCCAAAAGATCAGCAGTACCAAGGATGCACCCCGCGAATTTCTCCTCCGGAGAGGAAAACTTTAATTTTTCAGCCTTGACCATAAAGCCCGTGCACCGTATCAGCTCGGCCATTAATGTAACCGCATCAGAGGTGATCCCAAATGCCTCATGGTTTTTTTTCAAAAATTCCACACCTCGCTCCACATGATAGGGGGTGTACTTAGCCCCTGTACCCTCATTATCCCGCTCCTCCTGAATATACCCCGTATCGTGTAAAAGCGCTGCATTAAGTAAATTTATTGTGAGATGAACCGGGAAAGGTATGTTTTCACTATTGTATCCGTCAACCAGACGGATAGTAGTAAGTAGAATATCCAAAACATGTGAAATATTGTGGTAATCTGTATTACAGGCCTTATAGCCACGAATTTCCCCGCCATACAGTTTTTTCACATTCCTATATGTTCTGTTCACCGCGCGGAAATATCTTGCCGGATAATGATACAAAAAGATCCTCCTTACTTCCTCCAGGATTGCTTTGTGAGTGGAAGTATCAGCAAGTTGTGATAACTGCACGGTCTCGCAATTGTCCATGGCGTATATGTGTCTCCTCATGTAACGTCATCTCGTGTAACAGCAATGCCTTTCTCACACATTAAATATATGTGAAGTGTAGGTGTATGTCAAAGGGAAAGGAAATTTCGAGGATTGCAGGTTGCTATTAGTTATGATATAAGAATCGTTATGACAATACGGTATGTGAGCATGTTGGATTAATAAGGAATTACGCTCATTATGTATTAAGGAGGGAAAGATGAAAGTCAGAGATTTGATCAGAGCCGTTTCGGCCTTCGCATGCATTTTTATATTCCTTGGGATGGTGATAAGCGAGAGTATCTTAGCCCAGGACGTCGAGGAAAAACCGAAGGCATCCCGTTACACGATTCAGCTGAAAGAAAAAGAAGGCGGGGGAAGATATCTCGCTGACTCTCAAGGTATGAGTCTCTATTACTTCAAGAAGGATTTTCCAAGCATCAGTGCGTGCATTAATGAATGCCTGAAAAAATGGCCTATTTTTTACACCGAAAAAGTTGCGGTAGAAAAACCGTTGAGAAAAAAGGATTTCGGTGTGTTCATGAGGGAGGACGGGGAGAAGCAAACGTCATATAAAGGCTGGCCCCTTTACTATTTCTCCAAGGACGAAAAGCCGGGAGACATGAACGGCGAGGGTGTCAACA
>JAFNGM010000155.1 GCA_017885225.1 Syntrophaceae bacterium
ATACGGATAAAGTGAAAGAGCACTTCCTCAATCCCCGCAATGTCGGGGAAATCGAAAACCCGGATGGCATTGCTGAGGTCGGATCCATTGCGTGCGGAGACGCTCTCAAACTTTCTTTCAAGCTGGATGAGAGTAAAAGAATTAAAGACGTCAAATTCAAAACGTTTGGCTGTGCCAGTGCGATTGCGACCTCTTCCGCGTTGACCGAAATGGTCAAAGGGATGACTCTGGAGGAAGCCATGAAAGTGACGAACCAGGATATCGCTGCCTTTCTTGGAGGGCTTCCACAGGAAAAGATGCATTGTTCCGTCATGGGCAAGCAGGCCTTGGAGAAGGCAATAGAAAATTATCAGGGCGCACCCTCGAAAGAAACAGTGGCACAGATCATATGCGAATGTTTTGGTGTGACCGATCTGGAGATCGAACGGGCAATCAGGGAGAATAACCTCTCCACGGTAGAAGAGGTGACAAACTACACCAAAGCCGGCGGCGGGTGCGGCGGCTGTCATGATGCCATCAGGCACATTATCGAGGAAGTCCGGGCGGAGGCAAAACCCATCGTCAGGCCAAAACTCTCCAACATTCAGAAAATCAAAATGATTGAGGAAACCATCGAACGGGAAATCAGGCCGTCCTTAAAGCATGACGGCGGCGATATAGAACTCATCGATGTGGTGGGCAACCGGGTCCTGGTCGCGACACGGGGCGCCTGCGCGACGTGCAAAGCGGCAGACATTACGCTGAAACATTTTGTAGAGCAAAAACTCCGGGATCTCGTTTCTCCTGAGCTGGTAATTGAAGAGGTGACGCCATGAAAACGATTTATCTGGATAACAATGCGACTACCCAGTTAGCCCCTGAGGTTCTTGAGGCCATGCTTCCCTATTTCAGTGACCTCTATGGTAATCCATCAAGCATGCATTCCTTTGGAGGGCAGGTGGCAAAAGAGGTTCGCGAGGCCCGTGAGCAGGCCGCAGCGCTCATCGGAGCCACACCTGACGAAATCATATTCACCAGTTGCGGTACGGAAAGCGACAACGCCGCCATCCGGGCGGCTCTCGCAGCTCATCCCGACAGGCGTCACATTGTGACGAGCAGGGTCGAGCATCCCGCCATAAAATCCCTGTGTGCCCATCTGTCCAGGCAGGGCTATCGTGTGACCGAACTGCCCGTAGATAAGGACGGCCTTCTGGACATGAANNTCTCTTTCCGGTGGAGAAGGCCGCCGAGCTCGCCCATAAGAGAGGTATCCTGTTCCATACCGATGCCGTGCAGGCCGTGGGTAAGATTCCCATATCTATGAAAGGGAATGTTATCGATATGCTCTCCATTTCCGGCCACAAACTGCACGCTCCCAAGGGCATAGGAATTCTTTATGTCCGTCGGGGAACAAAGTTCTCTCCTTTTTTGATCGGTGGGCATCAGGAAAAAGAACGCCGTGGCGGCACAGAGAACACACCCAGCATCATCGGACTGGGAAAAGCGTGCGAATTAGCGGCCCGAAATATGGAAGCGGAGAATACGAGGGTAAAACAACTGCGCGACAAGCTGGAAGAAAAGCTCCTGGAGCTCATTCCCAACAGCCGCGTGAACGGAAGCAGATTGTATCGACTGCCCAATACGACCAATATGAGCTTTGAGTTCGTCGAGGGCGAGGGTATTCTCCTTCTGATGGATGAATACGGCATCTGTGCATCCTCCGGATCAGCCTGCACCTCCGGTTCCCTGCAGCCTTCCCATGTGCTTCGCGCTATGGGTGTTCCGTTTACTATGGCCCATGGATCCATCAGGTTCAGTTTGAGCATTTATACTACGGAGGAAGAAATAAACTTTGTGATTGAAAAGATGCCTTCCATTATTGAGAGGTTACGCAGCATGTCACCGTACTGGACAAGCGAAAAGGCGTGCACAGTGCAATAGAGAAAATATGAGATCGGGGCACACCGCAGTATTTCTTGCAAAGGAGGTGGCGTAACTGTGGATGACATGGCAAAAGTGAAGCAATGTAAAACCGATATCAGCATTGGCCGGCGCTTTCGTGAAGAAATCCCCCCTATTGTTGATGAACTTGTATCGTCGTGCAACCGGGAGGACTGCTTTGATCACATAGGGCCGGAGCCCATTCCCTCGCGGGAGGCCATCATAGACATCTTGCAACGGGCAAGCCGCATTCTCTATCCCGGTTATTTTATCCATACACGCGTGGACCAGGTGAATGCGGGATATTATTTCGGACAGGAGGTCACCGGTCTTTTTGAAGCGCTCTCCGAGCAGATTATGCTTGCCATACGCCATGACTGCATCCGTCATGATCTGCCATGCACAGACTGCGAGGAGCGCGGCCAAGAGGATGCCATAGACTTTTTACGCGGCATGCCCGAGCTGCGAAGACTATTGGCGACGGATGTTATAGCTGCCCATGAAGGGGATCCGGCCGCGCAAAGCTTTGACGAAATAATCTTCAGCTATCCGGGGCTCTATGCCATTACGGTGTATCGCATTGCACACCAGCTTCGACATCAGGAAATACCGCTGATCCCGCGAATCATGACCGAACATGCCCATAGTAAAACCGGAATCGACATCCATCCCGGAGCCCACATCGGAGAACGCTTCTTTATCGATCACGGAACGGGGGTGGTAATAGGNNTATCAGGGCGTAACCTTAGGGGCCTTATCGCTCGGCCGCGAAGAAATAAATGATCTAAGAAATCAGAAGCGTCATCCAACGATAGAAGATGATGTCGTCATTTACGCGAACGCCACTGTGTTGGGCGGTAATACGGTAATCGGGACCCGTTCGGTGATCGGGGGGAATGTCTGGATTACCGATTCGGTGCCTCCGGACACGGAAGTATTTCCGAAAAAGCCGGAACTTGTCTTCAGAGGGAAAAATTAGTATAAGCGGATGAAGAATGAACAATTTCGATAACACGAGGAGTGAAAAATCATGACCACCATTATGCCTGAAGGGGAAGCTATTCGCAATGCCGTAAAGTGGATCTCCGGCAAGCTGCAGGAAGACCCGAACAAGTCTCATCAGAAACTTATCAATGAAGCAGTCTTACGTTTTGATATTTCGCCAAAAGATGCGGAGTTCCTCACAGAGTTTTATCGCAAAGGGAAAACGGATAGTATCCCGTGATCCTGTTGAGAAGAAAGCGGCAATATTTTGTGAATAAAACATATCATCCATTCTGAACCTTAATGAAGTATTTCAATATGGCGGGTATTTCCTGCCTATGTATGAAATCTGCCCCAATACTCCGCCTTGTATACGGGCGGTGAATGGCTCTGTGGTGTTCGTACATCTCGAAGGGGCGCGTTGCCCTTTTGTAATCCCAAAGGAAATGATCCTTCAGGGAGACTGAAAGGAGGGGCCTTTGTCCCTCAGAGGTTAATACAGCGAAACATTCACAATGAAAGAAGGCGTATTGCCGGGAGAGAGGAGGTTTACTATGAAGGTGTTAATTGTATATTATTCTCTGTATGGTCATATTCATCGGATGGCAGAAGCCGTTATGGAAGGAGCAAAGGAGGTGCAGGGTGCGGATGTTTCCATGTCTCGCGTACCGGAAACCCTTCCCGAGGAAGTTCTTAAAAAAATGGGAGCTCTGGAAGCGAAGAAAAGTTTTGCACATATTCCCGTCTGTGCCATAGATGATCTTGCCTCGGCGGATGCGCTCATATTCGGTACCCCTACACGTTTTGGAAATATGTGCGGTCAAATGCGCCAGTTTCTTGATGCGACCGGAGGACTCTGGGCGAAAGGAGCCCTTGTCGGAAAGGTGGGGAGTGTCTTTACAAGCAGCGCGACCCAGCACGGGGGCCAGGAATCGACTATCCTCACATTCTACACCAATCTTCTGCATCACGGCATGGTTGTTGTCGGGCTTCCTTATGCCTTTGCCGGTCAAATGCGCATTGACGAAATAACCGGCGGTTCTCCCTACGGGGCCTCCACCATTGTGGGGCCTAAAGGCGAGCGCATGCCCAGCGAGAATGAATTGAATGCGGCACGGTTCCAGGGTAAATTTGTGGCGGAAATCGCCGCGAAACTTACGCGTGAAGTATAAAGGTGTTCATTTCATATGGGGAAAAATAGAGACCGTTCGCTTCTCACCAAAGGGAGTAATTCATGGAATTCAATGTTGTCGTAGGCGGGGAGGCAGGGCAGGGAGCTTTTTCTGTGGAGCTGGAACTGACGGAAATCCTCTCGGAGCTGAACTATTATTTTTTCGCAACCAAGAATTATATGTCCCGGATACGGGGAGGTCACAACTACCATATGATCCGTATCTCTGATGTTCCCGTCCACGCCCTGAGCGGGCAAAAATGGGACATGGTGGTCGCCCTTGATGATGAAACGGAAAGGCGGCACACACCAAATCTCCACGAAAAAGGAATCTATTTTTCCCGGGAAGTTACAGGAAAAATTCAAAAGGAAGGTGTTGAAACATTCAAGGATGCCACAAGCAGCAACACGATCATTGTCGGTTTCGTGCTTGCAGTTATCGGCGCCAGCTTTGNNGAAGGCTGTTGCAGCGGAATCGGGCAATGGGGAATTTCTCAAGAAAGGATTTGAGATTGCCAATCGCTGGAAACTCGCAGGAACCTATCCTGTAGAGCCTAAGGCGGGAGACCATTGCAAGTTCGACGGGAATCAGGCCCTTGCCTTCGGCGCCCTCCTGGGGGGCTGCCAGTTCATGGCCGGTTACCCTATGACGCCTGCCACTTCCATTATGCATTATTTTGCCACCGCCGCACAGGGAATCCCCGTTCATTTTGAACAGGCGGAGGACGAAATCTCGGCCATCAATATGGCCCTGGGGGCATCATATGCGGGTGTCAGTTCAATGGTTGCCACCTCAGGCGGCGGTTTTGTTTTGTTGTTGGTTGGTTTTTTTTTTGT
>JAFNGM010000156.1 GCA_017885225.1 Syntrophaceae bacterium
CAGCCCTGATATTTTCAAAATCAACAGGGAAATTTGGAGGCGCCATTATTTTTGAAATCATCTCTTTCACTGAAGCCTGTGCGAAGGGACAGCCATACATGGTTATCCGTGTCTTCTTCGAGTAAATGGGACTGAAAAAAGGAANNTATGGTCCCAATGGGCATGGGTAAAAAGCATGGTATACTGAAAGCGCTTTTCGGTCACGAGCCTGTTGCCGAGCCTCCTGATCCCGGAACCGGCATCGATGATGACAATTTCATCATCTTGTGTCCTTATTTCAATGCAGGTCGTATCGCCTCCATATTTTACGTATTCATCACCCGAAACCGGAATAGAACCCCTTGCACCCCAGCACCTGATAATCATCGAATATGTCCCTTCGGTTCCTTTCTCTTCACTGCTGCATTTCCTGCAAATTATAATCTATATATACGATAAACTGAGAAAAGGTGTCAACTGTTCAGTTTCGCGGAGAAGGCTATTTTCGTTCTAAACAATGTGAGTTGGTATAACCCGCGTCGCGAATTGCTCATTGAAGCGCCTCGCAAAATATGGTAAAAAAACTAAAAAATTTATTGTTTTGACTCTTCAGAGAAACACTTTTATTTACGCAGATGTCACCATAAGAAAGGAGAGGGCAGTATGACACGAATCAAGATCAAAGGCATGTCCTGCAATCATTGTGTCATGGCAGTAACCAAAGCGTTGAGCGCAATCGAAGGCATTCAAAATGTCAAGGTCGATCTGAACAGTGGAGAGGCGACGTTTGATGAAATGAAGCCTGTGGACGTGGCCGTGGTGAGAGAACGGATAAAAAAGGCGGGATATGAAGTTGCCTGAAAAAGAACCGTCCACCACGACAATCTCTGTCGGGGGCATGACCTGTGCCGCCTGCGTGCGACGCGTGGAAGAAGCGCTGAAGGCCGTTGAGGGGGTATCCGATGTCGCAGTCAATCTCGCCACCGCAAGGGCCACCGTAACGCACGGGAAATCCTGGGGAGGGGCGGAGGCGTTAAAAGCAGTCATCTCCGATCAGGGTTACGAATTCCTGGGCGTCATCGGCGACTCCCGCGAAGACCCCATAACCGCGGCAAGGGAAAAAGAAATAAAAGATCTCACGCTCAAGTTTGTTGTCGGTGCGGTCCTCAGCGTTGTCATCTTCATGGGTTCCATGCAGCACTGGTTTCCCTTCCTGTCGATCATCCCGAGACAGCCCATGCTGGTCGTGATGTTTCTCCTCACGACCCCCGTCGTATTCTGGGTGGGGAGCAGGTTCTACATCGGCGCCCTCAAGGCGGCACGACTGAAAACCACAGACATGAATACGCTCGTGGCGGTCGGCGCCTTTGCGGCCTATCTCTATTCCGTCCTTGCAACCTTCTATCCCCGGTTTTTCACCAGCGCCGATATCGTTCCTCATGTCTACTACGACGGCGCGGCCATGATCGTCACCCTGATCATTCTCGGCCGTCTGCTGGAGGCGAAGGCAAAAGGCAAAACATCCGCGGCCATCAAACGGCTCATGGGCCTCAGGCCGAAGACCGCCAGAGTAATCCGGGATGACAAAGAATCCGATATTCCCATAGAGGAAGTCGTAAAAGGGGACATCATCATTGTCCGGCCGGGGGAAAAGATTTCGACGGATGGTGTTGTTATCTCAGGCATCTCTTCTGTTGATGAATCCATGCTTACCGGAGAAAGCATGCCTGTTGTTAAGGAAGAGGGGCTTCAGGTGTTCGCCGCCACACTGAATAAAAGCGGAAGCTTTACCTTCAGGGCAACCAGAGTAGGGTCGGAGACTGCCCTGGCCCAGATTATCCGACTGGTGGAGGAGGCCCAGGGCTCCAAGGCCCCCATCCAGAGGCTCGTGGATAAAGTCGCCGCCGTGTTTGTGCCGGTGGTTTTTGTCATCGGCATGCTCACCTTTGTCGTCTGGTATTTCTTCGTCTCTGAGCCCATCTTCAGTCGTGCCCTGCTGAATTTTGTATCCGTCCTGCTCATCGCCTGTCCCTGCGCATTGGGTCTCGCCACACCCACGGCGGTGATGGTGGGAACAGGGCTCGGCGCGGAACACGGCATCCTGATTAAAGGGGGAGAAAGCCTTGAGAAGGCCTACACACTCACGACTGTCGTTTTCGACAAAACGGGAACCCTAACCAGGGGAGAACCGGAGGTGACCGATATCGTAACCAGATCAGGCGAAGACGAAAACAGGGTCCTGCAGATTGCCATGTCCCTCGAGGCGGTTTCGGAACATCCCCTTGCCGCGGCTATCGTGGAGAGAGGCCGATCCGCGAATCTTGTTCCTTTCACTGTGGAACGATTTGAAGCATTATCCGGCATGGGGGCCGGGGCATTTCTGAATAACTCCTATTGTCTTCTGGGAAACCGGAGACTGATGGAAACAAATCACATTCAGCTCGACGGCCTCGCGGAAGAAGCCGAGAGACTTGCCGCCGCAGGGAAGACGTGCGTCTTTGTCGCGGAGGGGAATCAGGCAATCGGTCTTATGGGCCTCGCGGATATGCCCAGAGAATCAGCGAGAGATACGATTTCCACACTGAAAGACATGGGACTGCGGGTTGCCCTTATTACGGGAGACAATATGAGTACGGCCCGCGCTGTTGGCGACGACCTGGGCATCGATCACATCATGGCGGAAGTATTGCCGGCTGATAAGGCCGCGGAAATACAGAGACTGCGCGCACAGGGTCAGGTGGTAGCCATGGTGGGAGATGGCATTAATGACGCACCGGCCCTCGCTGCTGCGGATATCGGAATCGCCATCGGAGCCGGGACTGATGTGGCGATGGAAGCAAGCGATATTACCCTCATCAAGGACGACCTGCACTCAGTGCCCATGGCCATCAGACTCTCCTTTGAAACTATGAAGGTAATCAGGCAAAATCTTTTCTGGGCATTTATCTATAACATCCTGGGTATCCCCGTGGCTGCAGGGGTACTGTACCCGTTTTTCGGCATTCTTCTGAATCCCGAATTCGCTGCCGCTGCCATGGCCCTCAGTTCCGTCTCCGTCGTCAGCAATTCCCTGCGCCTCCGGAGGGCATGGAAGGGTTAAAGTCTGCCGATAGACTGAAGCGCAGGGTTAAGCAGTCGTTCCTCCCCTATGGTGGTGGACGCACCGTGACCAGGATACACAATAGTATCATCGGGCAATGTCAATAGTTTTGCGTGAATGCTCTCTCTCAATTGTGTGTGGTCATGCCCGGCATAAAGTCCGGGAAGGGTTGCGCCAATCCCGCGCCTGAACAAAGTGTCACCGCTGAAGACAACACCGTGACCCCAAAAACTGATACTATCCGCACTGTGTCCCGGTGTGTAGAACACTGAAAAGTGCAAATCGTCAATATCAATGGTATCGCCGTCTTTCAGCAATATCTCCGGTTTGATGGGCAACTCAAACGGAACGAAGTGCAGCCCTTTTATTTCCCGGCGTGGTTTCACAGGTGTTTTTATTGTAGCCATATCGAACGCAGCCAAGGGAGCCTTTGTCGTATTCTTCACGATATCAAGGGCGCTGAAGTGATCAATATGCACATGGGTGAGCGCAATTAAAGAGACCGATATATTCAATTCCACCATAGCTTCTGAAATACGCTCCGCTTTCACGCCGGGATCAATAATCATAGCGCGCCTGGTCACTTCAGAGGCCACAATGTAGCAGTTCGCAGCGAGGGCATTACCCTCAAGCACCTTGATAATCATTGTCCGTGAGCCTTATCCTTCCTTTTCAAACTTAGACTTATCGGCGCCGCAGACGGGGCATGTCCAGTCTGCGGGAAGGTCTTCAAATTTTGTTCCCGGTTTGATCCCTGATTCGGGATCGCCTATTTCCGGATCATAGGTGTATCCGCACACGGAGCATGTGTGTTTATCCATCTGCTCGGCTTTCTTCGGCGCTTCCTGATAGGTGGGCGCCGTCTTGGGGGCTTTGCCCCGCTTCACTTCCTGGTAATAGGCATAGGTCATAGGCTCCTCGTTATCGCTGAGGATGCCGCAATCCCGCACCTGTCCGACGAAGATCGTATGGCTGCCGCAGTCCATCTGGTTGATCACATCAGCCTCGATGTAGGCAATGGTATTATCCAGCACGATGGGAACGCCTGTTTCTCCCAGCTTGAAGTTCACCGTTTCAAATTTATTGATATCTCTCCCGCATTTAAAGCCAAAATGGCCGATAAAGGGCATGGGTGTTGATTTCGAAATGATGGAGACGTTAAATTTCCCGCACGCCTGAATATACTCGTGGGTAAGGTTTTGTTTATTTATGCTCACGGCAACAGTGGGAGGCTCCGAGGTAACCTGAAAAGCAGTATTGCAAATTTGTCCGTTAAAATGATCATCTTTCCTTGAACTGATCACGTAGAGTCCATAGCTCAGTTTGTAGAACGCCGTCTTATCCATTTTTTCATCTCCTTTCCGTAATTATCTTATTGCCGTACCTCCGGTGTGGCGCTCATATCGAAGGGATTCGTCCTCATGGCAAAAGAAAAGAGGTACGGATAATTATCCTTCAGGTGCTTCATATAGCTGAGCCACTCCTCAATCAACAGACGGTAGACCCTTTTCATGTCATTCGCTAAATGCTTCTTGTCCGCTTCCTGAAGCTGCAAAATATCAGCGCGGGATTCAATCTCTTCCGTTAAGTGAAACACGGCCATGAGAAGACCTGTAAACGCATCATGCTCAAGAAGATTCTGGTTTTCCAAAAGGCGAAGCATAAACTCCCTCTCCCGCAAAAGCAATTGCTTCAGTCCTTCCAAGTCGCTTTTTGCAATATCAATATCATGGTTGTACTTCTTCAAACGATTACTCATATCAAGAAACTGCTTATCGGTCCACTTATCCGTGACTACCAGCTCCTGCCGTATTCTCTCCGATTGAGGATCACATGCCGAGAATAGCTTCAGAAGATCCTTACCCACTTCACTGAAAAAAGATCCAATGACGATGTTCAATTTTTCCAGAAGAAGCCGCTTCTCCCTCACCGCAAGGACTTCATGAATTATCATAGTGACCAAGAGGACCTCGATAAAGACAAAGGCGATATCGCCAACCAGATAGAGGAAAATATGGTGGGCATCCCGGAAGATAAAATAGTGAATCAGATAAAATAACGCAGAAAGTGCTATCAGAGATACGCCCAGAATTATCTGCCATTTAAAGTGCTTCATTCTTCCTCCTTATCACATCAGACAAGCGAGGTGCCTGTGCTGTGTGGTGTTATGATGGCCTTTCTCCGAAGATGGTTCTCCCCACCCTCACGATGGTTGCACCCTCCTCCACGGCTACCCCGTAATCTCCGGACATACCCATGGAAAGTTCCCGCATTTCAATGCGATTTAAATTCTCATCAATTACTCTATCCCTCAATTCCCGCAGGGCTACGAAATAGGGCCGCGCATCCTCAGGATCATCAAACCAGGGGGGCATGGTCATAAGTCCCTGAACCGAAAGATTGTTGAGAGAAGCGACATCCCTGATTAACTGCATCGCGTCCCTGTAGGGAACGCCGCTTTTCGTTCCCTCCCCGCTGATATTGACCTCAATGAGAATCTTCATTACATTCCCAACGGCCTTTGCCCGTCTGTCGAGCTCACGGGCTAACTCAATCCTGTCCACGGAATGGATCATATCAAAGAGCCTAGCGGCATACTTGGCCTTGTTGCCCTGGAGGTAGCCGATCATGTGCCATTCTAAACGCCGCCCCATCTTTTCTATCTTTCTTTTTGCCTCCTGGACGTAGCTCTCACCGATCATATCCACCCCCGCCGCGATGGCTTCCATAATCCGCTCATCATCCACGGTCTTGGTCACGGCCATAAGCCGGACATCAGAGGCCGCTCTGCCCGATCGCGATGCCGCATCAGCAATTGCGTTTCTCACTCTTGCGATATTAGCCGCTACGGTCGATTCCACCCTTTCCTCCGTCAAATACTATTACCCCGGCGCCTCTCAGCACATCCACAACCTCACACAGGGGCAGGCCCATGACATTCGTGTAAGATCCGTGTATCTCCCGGATGAAGAACGCCCCCATGCCCTGCACCGCGTAGCCTCCCGCCTTATCATACGGTTCTTCCGATTGTATATACCACGCGATTTCATCCTCCTGTATTTCCCGGAAACGAACGGAAGACTCAACGGCATCGCTGATGATACATGATGCGCTCTTTTTAATGACCGTAAAGCCCGTATATACCGTATGAATCCGCCCGCTCAGCGTACGCAGCATTTTCCCTGCCTCTTCAGGTGTCCGGGGCTTTCCAAGAACCTCGCCATTTATCAACACAATGGTATCCGCACCCATAACCCAGGCATCCGGGTACTTCGCGGAAGCCTTCTCTACCTTTTCCCGAGAGAGCCTCAGGACATGCTCCCTGGGCGTCTCTCCCTTCATGAAGGCTTCCTCAACCTGGCTCGGCATGATCTCAAAGTGCAACCCCAGGAGATGTAAGAGCTCGATCCGGCGGGGCGACGCGGAGGCCAGAATAAATCTTCCCGACGTAACAATCATCAGAGATAGTCTTTCATTTTCTTCGCGTCCAGGATCTCCACCACCTTCTTCACATCCTGGGAACACCCTCTCTTGCAGACCAGAAGCGAATCTTCCGTCTCCACTACGATCAGGTCTTCCACACCCACCAGGGCGACGAGCTTACGCGGGCTGTGGATAAGAGAATTCCTGCTGTCAACGCCGACAAAACGACCACGCACATGCGCGGCATTGCCGTGCTCATCTTTTTCCAATACCTCCCAGAGGGCATCCCAGCTCCCCATATCGGACCAGCCGAAATCTCCCTTCACAAGAAGAACATTCTCCGCTTTTTCCATGACGCCGTAATCGATGGAAATTGAGTGAATCTTTTTATACACGTGTTCGATGACGCTCTTTTCCCGATCTGAACCCAATGCAGGTTCAATCTCCAAGAGACCCCCATGAAGATCGGGAAGCCATTTTTTCAGCGCCTCCACTATCGTATCAACCCTCCAGATGAACATCCCGCTGTTCCAGTAAAAACCTCCCCGTTCCAGGAACGCCTTCGCCTGGGGAAGGGCGGGTTTTTCCCGGATGGATTTTACCGCATAGAAATCTTCACCCCTCACGGTCGTTTTTCTTAGACCTTCTTCGAGGTAACCGTATCCGGTCTCCGGGCAGGTCGGCGTAATGCCGATGGTGAGGAGATAATCACCCAAGCGGGCCATATCGGCAGCAGCGGAAAGTACATGGCGAAACCGTTGTGCGTCCGTTATCAAATGATCCGCCGGCAGCACCACCATAACGCCATCAGGAGACTTCCGTTTGATATAAAGCGCCGCCAGACCGATACAGGGAGCCGTATTTCTGCCAATGGGTTCAATAATGATATTCCCCTCAGGTATCTGCGGCACCTGCTTCATCAATTCGTCCGCATGGCTTGCCCCTGTCACGATCAGAATATTTTCTGCCGGGACAAGAGGCGCTACCCTGTCAATGGTGTCCTGGATAATTGTCTTTTCACATACGATATCCAGGAGGTGCTTGGGCATTTTTTCCCTGCTCCGGGGCCAGAAACGCGTTCCCTTGCCTCCGGCCATTATGACTGCGTGCATATGAACTTATCTCCTCTTTGCTTTGTAAGCGCTGTTAACCTACCAAAAGCGCAGATGATTATCAACGCAAATCTCTACCAAGACGATCCATCCTGAAGTACTGGAGGAGATCAAGAAATTTGTGTGAATGAATGGGATTTTCATGCATGGCAAAGAGGTGTGTCTCGCAGGAACAATCAGATGATCCGAATCCCCGAACGGACCAATCCGCAATCTTGCTTACCGCCGAAGCCACCTCATGCTCCAGCGATGTCTGTGATCGTATGGCGACAGGTACGCACCGATGGGCATGTTCTCTCAGATAATCTATATGCCAGAAGAAATTTTTTCTCTTTCTCAGATGTCTTTCTATCCGTTTTGTCAGGTGTGTCCGCGCCGATCCCACGTAGAGATAATACCCGCGGGGGAAAGAAACATGCCTCAGACTTCCCACAGAAATGATGCTCTCTTGAAGAATGTGCAGAATGAGGATGTAGCTCCCGCCGTCATGGGCTTCCCTGGCGAGAACCTGCCAGGGAATCTCCAATTCACTCACATCGTCTCCAAGGGATAGATCCTCTTTCCATGAAATGCCGACGGCCCTGTATATAAGCTTGTCCTTCAGAGAAAGGAACGTCTGCGCAAAATCAAAATCGGTATGATAATCAGGCAAAAAATACCGCGCCCGGGGCCAGTGCACAAGAAAGATAACGCCGCAATGCATTCCTTTTTCGGCCAGTTCAGCAAGCGTGAGGAGGTGCTTTCGTCCTCTTTCCGTGACGGCATCGGGAAACATGGCAACATGCGTTCCGAAGAGGGTGCATGACTTGACTTCCAGGATATATTGCGTATCCCCTTTTTCTAAAAGAAAATCAAAACGGCTTGCCCCGAAAACGATTTCCTGTTTTACGATCCGCGCTTGCTCCAAACCACGAATTTTATTATTCTCGAGGAGAAACCTCACGGCCGTGTTTGCCTTTTGCGTGTGAAGCAACACAGGGAGGCCGTCCCGATACACGGCAACAGCGCTATAGGCGGTAGACCTCTCCGGGGCCGAATCATTCCTCACAAGGATGACAATCCTGCCCGGGAGAAGGAGTTCCCAGAGACGCCCCGGGTTGGGAAGATGGGCCTGGACGATTTCACCGTCCAGTTCGCACTCCACCGCGAATCTGTGAAGCCTCCTTATAAATACTCCATGTACCACGTTCTTGAAAAGACACATACTTCTTATCTTCATTCAAAGTCTCTTGCATTTTAGGAGATTAGCCGGTACATTGCCAGAAAATAAAACTATTTCACTTGCCGTGACCCGAAAATATCCCAAAATATTCCTCAAACCAGGCCGTGAAGCCTCGCTTCTGCGGGGTCATCCATGGATCTTTTCCGGCGCGCTCGCATCGGTAGAGGGAAAACCTAACCCCGGTGATATCGCCGTTGCGGTCACACATGAAGGAGTCCCCCTTGCCCTGGGTTTTTACAACCCTGTCTCGGACATCTCTTTTCGATTACTGACAACCGATACGACAACATCCATAAATACACTTTTCTGGCACACGGGTATCCGCGCATCTCTCGCATTGCGGGAAAAGATCGTGCCGGAGGGAACGACCGCCTACC
>JAFNGM010000157.1 GCA_017885225.1 Syntrophaceae bacterium
TCCTAATTAATTGTGTGATTAGTTTGTTGAGACATTTAATACGACTCTACGCGCGTCTGAGATTCACCTCCTTTCATAATGAAAATATCGGACTTTCTTCCGTGATCATCGTATCTCGAGAAGATCCGACAGGTTAAAATCTTATTTGTTTCACTGCCATAATTTTCTATCTATAGTAACAATCTGTCAAGTATTATTTGTTATTTTTGCCAGAAAATTTATCGTGCGCTATCCCCGGGACCAGGCGGGAAGGGATAGATTGTAGCGGAAGTAGTATGTGAACCCTTTCCGCATTTCCATTTGACTTCATGATTCAAAACTGATAAAAAATTCACGCTTTTTAAAATATATTTTTAACCATAAAGTGGTGCCCTCCACGACATTAGCAAGTATTNNCAAATGTCAAAGCAGTATGTCTTTAAATTCGGTGGAGGGAGAGCTGACGGCAGAGCGGAAATGAAGGAACTGCTGGGTGGTAAAGGGGCTAATCTCGCGGAAATGGCAAATCTCGGCATTCCCGTACCTCCCGGTTTTACCATCACAACGGAAGTCTGCAATTATTACTATCAACACAAAAAAACGTATCCGTCTCAGTTGAAAAATGAAGTCGCGCAGGCTCTTGCCAAAGTGGAATCCATTATGAAGGCAAAGTTCGGTGATCCGGGAAATCCCCTGCTGCTTTCCGTGCGGTCTGGTGCGCGCTCTTCCATGCCCGGTATGATGGAAACCGTGTTAAATGTCGGGTTAAACGAACACACGATAAAAGGGCTAATCGCCAAAACCGGAAACGAGCGCTTCGCGTATGATGCGTATCGCCGTTTGATCATGATGTACACGGATGTTGTCATGGAAAAGGCGGCAGGTATTGAACCAGAGGAGGGAAAGGGAGTCCGCATACAGCTTGAGCATGCCATGGATAAAATGAAACAAAAGAGGGGTGTTGTTCAGGACACGGATCTCACCGCAACAGATCTGAAGGAATTGGTTAAGGTTTTCAAAACCAAGGTAAAGCAGATTCTGGGGAAAGAATTTCCCGATGACCCCTACGAGCAGCTCTGGGGTGGAATAGGAGCCGTCTTCCATAGCTGGAACGGGAAACGTGCCGTGTCGTATCGTCGCATTGAGGGTATCCCTGATGCATGGGGTACGGCGGTAAGTGTACAAGCTATGGTCTTCGGCAATATGGGTGATCACAGCGCAACCGGTGTTGCCTTCACCAGGAATCCCGCGACAGGTGAAGACATATTTTACGGTGAGTGGCTGGTCAATGCACAGGGTGAGGACGTTGTTGCCGGACTTCGCACGCCTAATCCTCTCAATGTTCTCAACAAGACGGATGATACGAGACATCTCAAGAGCCTCGAAGAGGAAATGCCGAAATTGTATAAAGAGCTTGCCGGAATTCGAAGCAGGCTGGAAAAACACTATAAAGACATGCAGGATATAGAATTCACCATCCAGGAAGGCCGCCTGTGGATGCTGCAAACACGCACTGGCAAGCGAAATGGCCAGGCAGCGGTAAAGATGGCGGTGGAAATGGCGAAAAAGGGCCTCATCAGTGAGGCTACGGCAGTTCTCAGGGTAAGACCGTCACAGCTGGATGAGTTGTTGCACGACATGCTTGACCCTGCGGAGGAGAAAAAGGCCCATGTCCTCGCGAAGGGTTTACCCGCCGGTCCCGGCGGTAGTACAGGTCAGGTAGTGTTCACTGCCGATAATGCGGAAAAGTGGGCGAAGGACGGTAAGAAAGTCATTCTGGTGCGTAATGAGACTTCTCCTGAAGATGTGCATGGAATGCACATCGCGGAGGCGATTTTGACTTCAAAAGGTGGTATGACGAGTCATGCGGCGCTTGTCGCCCGCGGATGGGGTAAGTGCTGCATCGTCGGTTGCTCAGCCCTGGAAATCGACATGGGAAAAAAGCTGATGATTGTAAACGGCAAGACCATAAAAGAGGGCGACTGGATTTCTCTCAATGGTTCCACGGGGAGAGTGTACGAGGGAAAAATGGCATCAATAAGGCCGGATCTGGCAACGAATAAAGAATATACGCAGCTCATGAAATGGGCAGACAAAATCCGCCGGTTGGGTGTGCGTACCAATGCCGATCGCCCCCAGGATGCCGCTCAGGCACGAGCCTTTGGTGCCGAAGGTATCGGCCTCACGCGCACCGAGCACATGTTCTTCGGCCCCGAGCGTATCCTTGCCATACGGGAAATGATAGTTGCCGAGAATGAAGCGGAACGCCGCAAGGCGATTATGAAACTCCTGCCCTTTCAGCGGGAAGATTTCATGGGTATCCTTCAAGCCATGGAGGGTCTTCCTGTCACAATCCGGCTGCTTGATCCGCCACTCCATGAATTCGTGACCCTTGATAAAGAGCAGACTCAGGAGTTAGCAAAGCAGCTCGGCATGACCGTGAAAAAACTGAAGGCACGGATTGATTCCCTGCACGAACTGAACCCGATGCTGGGTCATCGAGGGTGCCGCCTAGGTATCGCCTATCCGGAAATTACGGAAATGCAGGCCCGTGCCATATTTGAGGCTACTGCTGAGCTGACGAAGAAAGGCATCAAAGTGTATCCCGAGGTGATGGTTCCCTTAGTGGGATCTGCCGCGGAATACAATCATCAGGAAGCAATCATCCGGCGCATGGCTGATGAAGTTATTAAAGAGAAACGCGTGAAACTGAATTATCTTGTGGGAACCATGATTGAGATTCCGAGGGCAGCCTTGACGGCGGATGAGATTGCCAAGACGGCTGAGTTCTTTTCTTTCGGCA
>JAFNGM010000158.1 GCA_017885225.1 Syntrophaceae bacterium
CTTGGATAGTTGCGGCTATGCGGGTAGCGGCGCCAACCGGCAGGAGCAGTTCCGTGAGATCGTGGATAGGCCGACGGTTATCCTGATCGACGAGCTTTCGGAATTCCTGAGGGCAAAACCCGCAGCGCCGGCGTTTTATGAAGACATCCGGTTCCTTCAGTTCCTGGGCGAATTTTCCTTCCACCACCCCTTGTGGGTGATCGCCTCCCTCCAGGAGTGGATCGAGGAGACGGGACACATCTCGTCGAACATCTTCAACCGGATCAAGGATCGCTATCCCGTGCGGGTGAACCTCTCCTCCTCCCATATCGAGGACATTATCGACCAGCGAATCGTGATCAAAAAGGAAGGCGCTGAGTCCGTCATCAGAAATATCTTTGATGAATTGAAACACTACTACCCAGCCCTCCATCTCCGCTATGAAGATTTCCGCAAGACATACCCCCTTCACCCCTTCACGGCCCGGTACCTCTCCGGACTGACCCCTGTCTTTTCCCAGCACCGGGGTGTTATCCAGTTCGTTTTTTCGGAAGTGAAAAAGGCCTTTGACGATCCCCCTTCCACCCTCATTACACCGGAGGCCATCTTCGACCATTTCGAGGAGCGCATCCGCGAGATCCCCGAGTATTCGCCCCTGGCGCGGGTCATTTATGACTACTACCGGGGAAATATCGGCATGATCCTCTCCCAGACTGTACAGCAGGAGACCGCCCTGGCCGTGATCAAGCTCCTGGTACTTACCGAGATATCTCCCTTCGAAAAGAGAAAGAACGCCAAGGAGATTGCCGAACTCCTCCTGAAGAAAGTAAGCACCCTGACCTCGCAGATCAACTACGACTACATCAAAAGCGGCATCCTCGATCCCCTTGTGGCGCACCAGATGTACGTCAACCGGGAGGGAGAGCATTATTTCCTCGACACTACGGTAGATGAAGGAATCAGGGCCCGGGGAAAGATCAAGGCGGTCCGTGAGCGCTTTGCCGACCGGAATGTCCTGTTTTCCGAGATCTGCGGCCTGATCGCTTTACCCTATCTTCCCCTCAGGGATATCAGGGAAGGAAAGAGATACCGCTTCACCTGGCAAAACAGCCCACGGGAATGCGTCGTCCTGACCGCCTCTCCACTCTCGCTTAAGCGGGAAGGAATAGAAAATATGATCGAGGGGATACAGAAGCGGATCGACGGGTTTCTCGTCATCCTCTCGCCTTTTGCGGAGAATATCGGGATCGACGCCTGGAAAGACGCCAATGCCTCGCCTTTTCTTGCCGCCGTGGTTTTCTGGGTCCCACGATCGCCGAATGACGAAGAGGCGGCCTTCATCGAAGAATTTATCGCCAAAAAAATGCTGGCGGGGGAATTTCCCGCACTCGGAGGCGACCTGCGCCGGGACGAGGCGGAATTCCGGGAGATCGTCACCCGTTGGTACTTCGACGGCGAGGTTATCTACGGTTCGGGAAAACGCGTGAATAACATCAGGGATATCGGATATCTGCCCATAGAACGGCTGCTCTCCCATCTTTTCGACTACAGCCTTTCCGAGTTGTATCCCAACCACGCCCGGATCATGCCGCGGGTGGATTATATTTCTTCCCAGCACCTGCACGCCCTTTTCCAGGACTTCATCAGGCAGGGGAGAATCACCATCGAAGAGGCGGAAAAAAAGGGACTCATCCCGTATATCAACGCCCTGCCGGAGCCCCTGGGGATTGTTGCCAAAAGGGGCAGCAGTTTCCTTGTTTCCCTCGATCCCGCCAATGAACTCGTTTCGCATATCCTGACACTTTCCTCCAAGGCGGAAGGAGTCGCCCATATCCGGGCGGCCTTGAAAAAGGGAAAGTGGGGAATGACGGATGACCAGATCAACCTCGCCCTGGCGGCGTTTATCACTTCCGGGCATCTCATCCCTTATGGCCGTGACGAGATGGTTGAACTCAAGGAACTATCGCAACTTACCAGCGGTGAGATCTCCAAACTCAAGCAGGGCAAGACACTGCCTGCGGAACTCCTCGCCTATATTCCCGCTGGCAGGTTTATCTGGGGAGAGGTAGAAGACATCCCGACACCCATCACCCAGAAACTGATGTGGAAGCTCTCGACGGATATGGTCCGCCGGGGCAGGCGTCTCCTTGATGATATCAACGGCTTTATTAACAAATACAAAGATTACTCTCTCTTCAAGAAGGCGGCAATCGACAGCTCCCTCCTCAACCGCCTGTCCATGTTCTTCCACTCTATTACCCTGTCACAGCCGCCCGCGGAAGGGTTGGAACGGTTCCTCTCCTACCTCAAGGAGATACCCGAAATGGAAGGTGAAATCGATTATGTCGAGCGACTCTCGCTGTTCTTTTCCGAGCAGTTCCAGATCATCAACAAATACTGGCTCTACCTGATTCACCCCGCACTGGAGTTACCCCCGGACCTCCGGGAAAAAAGGAATGTCCTTGTCTCGCACATTGAGGATTTCCTTCGGGCATACACCGGCGACTTTGACGGCATCAAAGAGCAATGGGAGGATTTTTTCGATGATTATGCGCGAGCATACAAGGAGGGACACGATACGTATTACCACGCCGCTGTCTTTGCACAGAGGAAGGCCGTTGATGAACTGTCCGAGGCAAAGGCATTGAAACGAATCGCGACGCTCGTCGGTTCGGTAACCTTCCCTGGGGAGTGGTGGGAACTGAAGAGGGAAATTGACCACCTGCCGGAGGCGTGCCGCCATGACCTGAACAGCGAACTCTTTCTTAACCCGGCATGCGGATGCGGATTCACCATCGGCGATACGCCGCCGGAGATCGAAGCCGACTTTACCGGATCATGCCGAAAGGGGCTCCGCAACTTTCTCGCAGCCCTCAAGACAGCCGAAAACAGGGAAAAGTTAGATTCCTTTGCGTTGAGTTTACATGACGCCGGCCGGCAGGACCTTGCCGCACGGTTTACATCACTGATCAATCTCGATGCGGGAAAGGCCAATATATCCCTCATGCTCCCCTTTCTCGCGGACGAAGTTCTCGCCGCGATAGAGAAGGCATTGAAAGGCCGATGGAAGGTCAGGGATCTGGACATCGCAGATTTCATAGGCAAGATAAGAGGCAAGCGTTTCCGGCACGAAGAACTCAAGAGGCTTTTTCTGAGCTGGATCGGAAACGATGAAGACAGCATTATCCACATCCGGGAGGAACACAATGCGGAGACTTTTGCCCTGCGGGAGAGCCTTTGCCGGTATGGTGCGCAGGGAGAAGCGCTCTTCCGTACTCTCATGGAAAGTGATCATCCGCGGACGTATGACGATCTGGAAGATGCGCTGAAGAAAGAAGGCGGTCTCCATCCCCTTGATAGTATCCGCTGGAGCTCATACACCGACGCTGAGCTTCTCGATTTTCTCAAGAAGGAGCGTATCGGGTACTTGAAAAAACAGATCCGGAAAGAAGTGTTCCAGCGGCTCTCCGGCAAGATCATTTCTGCTGCCGCAATTACGGCGATGGAAGACAAGCCGCTTGCGGAACTACTCTCCGTCGCCAGGATTTTCGCTGAACGCGAAAGGTACAGGGGCGTCGAGGTCTTCACCAGGGTCATCGCTCCCCTCACCTGCCGTATAGCGGCGCTGCGTTATGAAAATATCGACGAAACTTTTATCGAGGGAGCGGGCATCGATGCCCTGGAAAAAAACTGCCGGGATTTCCTTGCGAGTTATGAAAAGCGTCCCGACCGGTTTAACGGCGCGCTGGACATCGCCGCCGTCAGTGAACGGATAAAGGACATTATCGTAGTCCTGGACGGATTGCGCTACGACCTCTGGCTGATCCTCAAAGAAGTTTTGGAAAACGAAGGCAGGAAACTCAGGGAGCATCCCTTTGTTATCCCGCCACCGACCTCTACGTCGCACTTCCGTAAACTCCTGGGTATCGCGGAAGAGGGAGAAATTGACGGGCGAATCGCCCTCCTGAAATGGTCGGAGCGTGGTTTCCATACACGGGAGATTAAGCGCTTTCTCAAGGGAAGCGCGGAAACAAAGGTCCTCCATTTCAATTTTATCGATGCCAAGGTACACAACTCCACCCTGGACATCTATCCTCTCTACCTGAATATTAAAAGTGAATTTATTCATGGAATTATGCCGATCCTGAAAAGCCTGCCGCGCTTCATCCTCATCGCGGACCACGGTTTTATTGATACGGGAAGGATGAAAGAGAGATACACCCATGGCGGAAACACCGTCTGGGAGACGGTGCTGCCGTGTGTGGAGGTGGAATAATACCAAAGATAGGAAAAAGGATGTCCAAAATACGCAGAAATGATCCGTGTCCGTGCGGAAGCGGCATGAAGTATAAGAAATGCTGTATGTCAGCGTACAAAGAAGGTTTTGAAGAACAACATGCGGCACCGGGAAGAGAAGAACAAGACGATGATTACATTCCTATCGGGGAAGTAGTTGATTATGGCAACCCGCTACTTGATGAAGCGTTTTTTGCCCGTAATAAGGTGCACGAGATATCCGCTCCAAGATTGCTTTATTCCTGTTTACTCCATCCTGAAATTGAGGGGATAGCAATGAAAGTGACCCGACAATTTATTGATAGGGGCAAGGAAGAATTAAAATGCATTGAAAAAGAAAGGGACGCAGAAACGCTTATTGGGATATTGAGAAACAAGCCTGATCCGATTAACCATACGCCGCTCATTAACAGACTCGTGGAGGAAAAGGCGCAAGCCGTGCCGCTCATTCTACAAGAACTTAAGAAGCCTCAAAATGATTCGTTCGTTGAGCTTGCGGTTAGGATATTGCTCATGTCTGGAACAAACTATTCTAAAGAAATTATAGATATTATCAATTCAGGCAATAATAGAAAGGCTTATGCCATTTCAATACTGTGCGTTCTGCTCGGCTTTTATGGCAATGAACCTTCCGAAAAACTATTGTGGAATTATTATCACTACATGAAATTCAAATACTCTAATGATACCTATTCAGACGGTCCATTATTAGGATTAACTCAAATACAGGAAAGAAGAGAGAGAAAGGCTTCTCTTCACTAATTCGGAGTATAGATGTCCCCTATTGTCGATTATCGTATTATCTGCTATTATCATAATCCATTATTATCCTTAGAGTTAGAGCAATCCCGTCGTAGTTTTTTATATTGACATACGTATAATATTATGTATTATTATATATAAAATTTTAAGGAGACAATTATAATGAGGGTCGATACGGACAATATGGTTCCCGTAACAGAGCTGCAAAAGAAACTTACGAAAAAAATTCGTGATGTTTCAGAGTCTGGAGAGCCTGTTTATGTGATGAAAAATAATGCCGTCAAAGCGGTAATCATATCCGTCGAGGAATATCAGTCGCTGCGTGATATGGAAGAAGTGCTTGAGCATTTTGAAATCGCGGAAATGGTTGAAACTCGCCTTGCAGGACACGACCGATCCAGAAATATTTCCTGGGAAAAAATAAAAGAGAAACATGGCCTCTAAAATAGAGTTCCATCCAGCGGCGGCAAAAGAATTTGATTCGCTTGACGGCAGCGTGAAGAAAGAAGTGGCTTCAAAGATTGACGCCCTGGCTGACAATCCTTTTTTGGGGAAACCTCTCGGAACCAGGGGAAATATTAATCTGACAGGATTGTATAAACTCTACGTAGCCAAAAAAACATACAGGATTGTATATCGACTCGTCGGCAAAGAAATCGAAGTAGTAGAGATCATCGGCATCGGTAAACGAGACAAGCAGCAAATATACAAGCTCGTAGTTAAGAGAGTTGAGGCTGTCAAAAAGGAAAAGAATCCATAGTTAGGGGAAGCCGCAGATACTCCTTCGCGAAGAAGCGCTTAGATACTTCCTTCCTTTCTCAGGTTATGGCGGGGTATCTGTCAGTGGCCCGCTTTGTGGGCGCAAAAGCCGTTGACTTCCTCCGAAAACATCTGGAAAACATCTGTCGGGCCAGGTCTTGCAAAGAAAATTCCCTTATCAGGTAATAACTTTTTGTTCCATATAAAGATATCCCGAACTCACGAACCTGTCGATCTTGAACTTGAAGAATGGCAGTGTCAGCTCAGACAACGCGGTTAAATTGCCCCGCAGGAGATGAAAGGAAAAATCATGTGCGGCCGGTTTGTTCTCATTAGCGATTTATCCGTTATAACAGAGGCATTCGATATTCAGGAAATCGCCTTTGATTACAGGCCGAGTGTTAATGTGCTGCCAAGTCATCAGATTGCGGCCGTAATACATGACGGCGTAAACCGCATCATACAATTACGATGGGGATTGATTCCTTCCTGGGCAAAAGACCCATCTATCGGGAGCAGATTGATAAATGCGCGGGCGGAGACGCTTGCAGAAAAGCCGAGTTTTCGAAATGCCTTCAAAAAGCGCCGGTGCCTGATTATCGCCGATGGGTTTTACGAGTCGTTGAAAGAGGGGAAGAAAACGCTTCCTTTCTATTTCCGACTTAAAACGGGCAATCCCTTTGGTTTTGCAGGCTTATATGAAATGTGGACATCGCCGGAAGGGCAACCCATACACACGTGCACAATCATTACGACGGAACCCAATGATCTGATCCAGCCCATCCATAACCGGATGCCCGTCATCATGCCGAAAGACAAAGAGTCCCTCTGGATTGATCCGGCAGTTCAAAACCAAGCACAGCTGTCGTCAGTTCTGCAGCCATACCCTTCTTCGGAGATGGAAGCAGTTTCCCTCCCCTCACCGATGTACATCCCAATACGCTAAACAGCCGTGTACACGACATATTGTTCCGTTTTATCTCCTCTGATAAGTCCTTCTTCCTCCAATTCAATGAGGTGCGCATACGCTTCATTGACGGCGAGAAATTGATCGAATTCGGGAAGATTCCTCCCGAAGATGTCGAGAGAGACGTGGAACGATGTCTTTGTTCCCCCCCTTACGGACGCAAGGACCAGATTTTTTCTTTCTCGATGGTGTTCCCTGATTTCCTCAACACGCGCCTTGAGATTTGTAAAAGGTTCGCCATGGGACGGATATACCTTTACCACCGGGAGGTCCTTAACTCTTTGCAATGAATTAAGAAAGCTCTTCAGCGGACGAAAACCGGGATTATGGGGATCAGGACTGAGATTAGGGGTGATCTGTGGCAAAACATGATCGCCCGAGAGGAGGATTTTCTCGGCGGGGAAGTAAAAGCACATCTGTCCGCTGGTATGCCCGGGTACATGAATACACTGAAATTCCTTGTCTCCAACGGAATGGTGGTCCAAATCGGAAAGACTCTCATCGACACGGAAGGGAATCGTCGCCTTTCTGAAATACGCGAGAAGCTCCATAAGACCGTTAATTAACTTGTCGGTTAGTCCCTGTTCACGGTAAAAAGTTTTCACCTGATTAATATCAAGACCTGTTTCCTGATCGCTGTGTATGCGCTGCCTGTCCGTATCAGACATTGCAATGACAGCCCCCGATATCTCTTGGAGCCGGCCTGCGATGCCGCAGTGGTCCGTATGGAAATGGGTAATATATATCCGATCGATATCGCGCATGGTCTTCCCGATGGAAGATAAAAAATACTCAATCCTGGCGAGGGTTTCCGGGGTGTTCACTCCTGTGTCGAACAGCGCTACTTTGCCGTTGTGGATAAGGGCGAACACATGCACATGCTGTAAGCGGAACGGCATGGGCAGGGTGATCATATAGAAATTATCTGCTATCTTTTCCATCATCTCCCGGATTTTCCTCTAAAGCAGGCTAAAACGATGACGCCGCGGTATACTCAACATTTTTTATGCATTGTGTCAATGTACATGTATATATTTCACTTGTGGTAATGAAATCTATTTGTTAAATCAAGCTCCATGCAAAAACTTTCTGTTGCAAGAAAACCTTTTATCATCGGGGTGATGGGAAGTCATAATGAAGAATCGTCTGCGGTCATGGAAGATGCCCGCCGACTGGGGGAAGCCATTGCCAAGAGTGATTATGTGTTGCTGACAGGGGGTGGGCCCGGTGTCATGCGGGCCGTATGTGAAGGAGCCTATAAGGCGGGTGGCCTCGTGATCGGTATTCTCCCCAACGATAAACAGCATCCTCTTGAAAAATACCCAAACGAGTTCGTCGATATATCAATTTTCACAGGAATGTATGATGCGCGAAATGTAATCAATGCCAAGACGCCCCATGTGTTGGTGGCCCTGAGCGGCGGAGCGGGAACGTTGTCCGAAATTGCCCTTGCGTTACGCAATGGCGTTCCCGTAATCGGCCTTCATGCTCCGACATTTAAAATATCAGGAGAATACGACTTTGTTACCGTCAATACCGTTGAGGAGGTCCTCCAGGAAATTAAGAGGAGACTTGATCAATAATTGCTCTTGGGCAGCATGCTCAACCTGCATGGTGGAATGCACTTACGTGAATAATCTATGGTCCAATGGAACAGCCTTTTAATTGTCTTTCTCGTTCTTTTTATCGCCGGTGCTCTCTTCCGCGGGTTCCTGACATATCTCAATGTCCGACATCTTCGCCAACATGGTCATAGTGTTCCGGATGTTTTTCAGGGAGAGATCGATGAGGTTACGCTCGCGCGGATGAGCGACTATACGGCAGATACTTCCCGGTTCGGAGCGATAGAGCATTTTATTGATGACGCGATTACTCTTATCATTCTTCTGAGCGGATTCCTGCCTTTTCTGGCTGGTCTCATACTTTCCTGGAAGCTCAATGTTATCCTTACAGGCCTGATTTTTTTTGGTACCCTCGCCTTAATGAGCAGTGTGCTGGATATTCCTTTCAGTCTCTACAGCAACTTTGCAATTGAAAAAAAATACGGGTTCAGTACCATCACTTTGAAATTGTGGCTTGCCGATCTCATCAAAAGCCTTCTTATATCTACTGTATTGCTGGGGATTCTTCTCAGTGCTATGTTCGCGCTTATCCACTATGCGGAACATTCCTGGTGGTTCTGGGTCTGGCTCGTTTTTTCCGGTTTCCAAATGCTCATGGTATGGCTCTACCCTGTCCTTATTGCACCCCTGTTCAATAAGTATGAACCGGTACAGAATGAGGCATTGCAAGAGGCCATTATTTCGCTGATGGCAAAAGTTGGACTGAAGACGGAAGGTGTCTTCCAGGTTGATGCAGGTAAACGGAGCACACACACGAATGCCTATTTTACGGGTCTGGGAAAAACGAAGCGCATTGTCCTTTATGACACGCTGTTAACATCTCATTCATCCGACGAGATCTTGTCCGTTCTCGCTCACGAGGCGGGACACTGGAAAAAGAAGCATATCATGAAGCAACTGGTTTTTACGGAAGCCGCTTCTCTCGGCGTGTTCTATCTGATTTATCTCCTTATGGACTGGCCTCTCATATACCGCACCTTTGGTTTTGAGGAGAAGCTTCCCTATGTGGGCCTTCTCCTGATTGCCGCCCTCTTCGGCACGGTGTCCTTTTTTCTGACACCCCTGGGTGCAATGGTCATGAGAAAATTTGAACGGGAGGCGGATGATTATTGCCTTAATCTCATCGGTACGGCAGCACCTATGGTAGACGCGTTGAAGAGGCTGGCAAAAGATAATCTTTCTAACCTTCACCCGCACCCCTTTTATGCCTGGTTTTACTACTCCCATCCCCCCCTGGCGGAGAGAATTGCCAGTCTTCAGCGGGCAGAAGATAAAAAAGCATCTTGATTTTTTTGCATGGTCCATTAAACTAAGCCCACAATAACACCATTCCCTTCTGATTCTTCTTCCCGGGGGAGGACGAGAGTAAGGGGACACAGGGAGCGTGATACTATACTAATATGAGGTACGTCCATGCCTATCTATGAATTCTACTGTCATAAGTGCAATACGGTGTACAGCTTTTTTTCCAGGACCGTCAACACAGAAAAAATCCCTAATTGTCCGAAGTGTAAACGCGTTAAATTGAAGCGTCAGATGTCGATTTTTGCCAGAGTTTCGGGAGGGAAAGAAGAAGGGGCTGTGGATGATATGCCCCCCATTGATGAAGCGAAAATGGAAAAGGCCATGGCCATGATCGCCGGCGAAGCGGATAAGATCAATGAGGACGATCCTCGCCAGGCCGCCATGCTGATGAGAAAACTTTCTGATGCGACAGGCTTGAATCTTGGGCCTGGCATGGAAGAGGCCCTGAGCCGCATGGAAAGAGGAGAAGACCCCGAAAAAATTGAACAGGAGATGGGGGATTTACTTGAAGGTGAAGATCCCTTTATCTTTGGGGCAAAAGCCAAAAAGGGAAGCAGAAAGCCCGCACCGCGGATTGATGAAACCCTGTACGACTTGTAATTGGCAACATTTCAGAAACTCTCTCCGTTGCCCGCTCCCTTTAATCCCTGCCCACCGAGGGGAGGGAACTTCGATTTTCCACAAAGGTATGGCAACTAAATCTTCAACAGATCATCAGGAGTTTCAATGACGTAATCGGGACTCGCCATCTCCAGTCTCTCTTTGTTGTGCCAGCCCCAGGTGACGGCAACTGTCTTCACTCCTGCGAGGCGCGCCTCTTTGATATCCCCTACAGTATCGCCGACATAGAAGGTTTTTTCCTTCTTCATTTGAAAACTATTCATCGCGTGGAGAATCTTTTCCTCCTTGCTGTAACCGTAATCAGCCCCCAAAACCTCCCGGAAGCAGCCGTTAAATCCGTACCTGGAAAGAATAGCGTGGATGACCTTTGATATATTTGAGGAAATAACCGTGAGGATGTTATTCTTTTTCAACTCTTGAAGAACGGGGAATATCGGCGTAAAGGGCGTCATCTGGTCGTAATCATCTTTCGCCGGCATTGACCTCGATGCATGCATAAATTCCGCGAGGGCTATACCCTTCTTGACGATACCCTCATAAAAATTGTCTTCAAACAATTCGAGAAAGTCTTCCCTGCTTCGAATAATAGGACTTCCTGTTTTTTCCAGGCAGAGCGTTACTCTTCGTTCGTACACTTCCAGGGAATCAACAAGGACGCCGTCAAAATCAAAAAGAAATAATTTTTCCGACATATATACACCGAAGGATAAAAATCAATTAACATAACTGTGTTGCAATGCGGTGTGTATCACTCATACTATACCGGGTCAATCTTTTTGTCCGCAGGACATCCGATGAGGGAACAGAGACTTGACGAGATGTCGTTAATGTGAGGAGTTGTATATCCGAACTATTCGAGGGGGATTATGGAGTTTTCCATTACGCTTATGGATAAGGCGAAGGGGGCTGTTTCTCCCGGAGTCAACAATTAATTCTCTCAATAACAACGTTGCTGTCGGGCAAAGGGAATAATGCATTTAAGATATGATTGCACACTAAACCGCCATCAGCATTCTCATGCAGAAACATCTGAAACCCCTCAGGTGTTTGCGAATGACTTGACAACTGAGCGGAAATCCCGTTGCTGGCGAGTCTTATCGACTCTTCAATATAACACTGCTCATTAGTTCTAATTTTTATAATGCGTGCTTTTATGTAACTTTCACGCATGATTACGCAGATTCCGTGCATACATTTTTCCACATTGCCGCCTGCCACGAGGTATAGGGGGACATAGCGTATAATATTATGTAATCCTGGCAAGGCGCATATAATAAAAGAATCACATGTTTTCCATTTGATTTTATGAAAACAAAAAAGGTGGATGGCAAAAGGAGGGAAAGAAACCATCCACCTCTTCATGAACTGAAAGGGAATCTTGATTACGAACCCTTTCTAGAAACATCATGAGTTGGGTCGGTGGATGGTAAAAGGAGGAGAGGAATACCACCCACCGAGTTCGAATTTCAAAGAACCTCACACTACAAGTAGAACCACTTTCTTCGATACTTCTTAAACCTGATACTGCTTCACAAACCGCTGCTTCATCTCCCCCTTTATATCCAAGGTATTATTAGTCCTGCGAGACCTCTGAGAAATACCTTTCATGTATTAATTCATCAAGATTAAAATCCCAAAGGTTTCTTCCTCTCTCAAGAGGTCTCTCCGTTGCCATATATATTATGCAAGACCTTTGCCATCCTTAAATTATTAATCTTTTAACTTTTAAACAAAGATCAGTAATGTTATATTATATTGTACATACAGTAGGTTATGCACTAAAACGGTGATGATACAATAGGTGGGTAGAGTGGCGAGATCAGGCGCCATTGCCTTTCGAGGCATATGGTATATGTGCGATTAACGCACTAAATGGAGTAACAATGGCAACAAACGTAAGCAGGAATGGGCATGAATATGTGTGCGTATAACGAACAATATGTGCGATAAGTACACACATGGCTCATTCCGGATATTACGAAAATTTCCGGAATGCCGATGCCCTGTAAGTGGGAATAAATGGCTCCTCAGTGTTCGTGCATCTCAAAGGGGTCTTGCCCCTATGTAAACCCAAAAGAAAAGACCCTTCAGGGAGTCTGATGGATGTTGTCCCTCAGTGGCGCGTGAAGCCCCACCCTATGGGCGGGTACCTTCATTTTATCTTGCCCATAGCAAAATTTGTGCCGATTTGTGTTATCGGTGCGTACTCTTTCTTAAAAACCTCTTCGGAAAGTCTTCCCAATTCCACCTGCATGTATTCTGCCAGCGAGTGCACCGTAATGATCTTATCCTTCTCCACAGCTGCCTTGCCCTTCAGTCCCTCATTAAGGACATAGGTGAACAATCCGTGTTCGCGATATCCTTCAAAGGCCGTTCTGATATCGGAGAGTGATGAAAAGACGGTATTCCCGAGAGTGCGTTGAAGCAATTTGACCGCAGTTGACTCCGTAAGGCCTCTATGTCTTTTGAGCCTTTCTAGAGAAATTTCATTCGCTCCGTCGTCCGGCCTTTCGCAGGAAGATATCAGAAATATGGCAGACAGGATGTTTTTCTGATTTTTCTTGCCTTTCAACTATGTATTCTTGACACCTGCCATGCGGGACACGGAGCGAATGAAATTTCTCT
>JAFNGM010000159.1 GCA_017885225.1 Syntrophaceae bacterium
TCATGATCCCCGCGGTTTTTCCGAAGTCGTCAGTATTGCAAAGGGTAAGCTGGCAGCATGCTAAAAGAGCTTGAGGGACTTCAACAGCAGGTAAACGCTGAATTGCTTATTTCAAAAACTGAAGAGGAGTTCCTGGNNACCAAGTACCTCGGGAGAAAAGGTCTCCTCACGGGGTTTCTTCGCAACCTCGGGAATGTAGAACCGGAGAAGAGGCCCCTCGTAGGAAACCGATGTAATGAAATTAAACATGCTCTTAGTGAGAAGATTGAGAGTGCGCTGAGCGCGATTGCCCGTCTGAAGCAGGACGACTATCTTCTCCGTGAGAGGATAGACGTCACACTCCCCGGCAGAAAAGTCCGGTTAGGGAAACTTCATCCTATAATCCAGGTTAGTCGGGATATCTGTGAAATATTTGCGGGGCTCGGCTTTTCAGTTGTTGAGGGCCCGGAAATTGAGCTGGATTACTACAATTTTGAGGCGTNNCATCCTGCGCGGGATATGCAGGATACTTTCTACGTAGAAGATAACATCGTTCTGCGAACCCATACATCACCGGTACAGATCAGGGTCATGGAGAAACAGCGGCCGCCGGTGAGAATTCTTTCCCCCGGCAGGGTGTATCGACCCGATTCGGACATCTCTCACACACCCATGTTCCACCAGATTGAAGGACTCCTGGTTGATAAGGGTATTACCTTAGGTGACTTAAAAGGTATTCTCACCTCGTTCCTCAGACAATTATTCGGCGAAGGTACGGCGCTCCGCTTTCGCCCCAGTTTTTTCCCCTTTACAGAGCCGAGTGCCGAAGTTGACATCCGATGTGTCATGTGCAGTGGTGCAGGATGCCGTGTGTGCTCTCAGAGCGGCTGGTTGGAAATACTCGGGTCGGGGATGGTGGATCCCGCAGTTTTTAAGAATGTGAACTATAACCCGGAGGATGTTTCCGGGTTCGCCTTTGGTCTCGGTCTCGAAAGAATTGCCATGCTTAAGTATGGCATATCTGATATCAGGGTATTTTTCGAAAATGACCAGAGATTCTTAGAACAATTTTGATACAAGGATCAGGTTTCAGGAATTAGGGTATATGCTCGTCAGTCTCAAATGGCTTAAAGAATATGTGGATATCGGGATTTCTCCCTCAGCGCTTGTAGACAAGCTCACCATGGCCGGCCTTGAAGTAGAATCCATGAGAACAACGAGTCCTTCCTTTCGCGACGTTGTAGTGGCAAAGATCCTTTCGGTCACACCTCATCCCCAGGCGGACAGATGCTATCTCTGTCAAGTAACGACAGGGGAGGTGACCTATCCTGTCGTGTGTGGTGCGGGTAATGTCAGGTCAGGCGATGTGGTTCCCCTTGCGAAGATCGGTGCGGTCATCCCCGGCGGATATACTATCAGGAGTTCGAAAATAAGAGGGGAAACTTCAGAGGGCATGCTCTGTTCCGAGCAGGAGCTCGGCATCGGCAATGATGCAACGGGAATCATGATTCTCCCAGACAATTTTCCTCTCGGGAAAAATCTTTCAGAGGCACTCGATCTCACTGATATTATCTTCGATGTCGCGATTACACCCAACCGTTCTGACTGTTTGAGCATCGTCGGCATTGCCCGTGAGATTGCGGCGATTACAGGCTCTCGCTTTATATATCCTGATATGAGCGTATCGGAAAGCAATGAAGATATAGAAAAAATTACATCGGTTCAAATTCTCGACCCTGACCTGTGTCCCCGCTATAGCGCCAGAATGATTAAGAACGTCACGATAAAGTCTTCACCGCTCTGGCTGCGGCAGAGACTGGAAGCAGTAGGTCTTCGCGCCATCAACAATATTGTTGATGTAACCAATTATGTAATGCTGGAGTTAGGTCAACCCTTGCACGCGTTTGATTTCCGCTTTCTTGAGGAAGGGCGTATTGTGGTGAGAAGACCCCGGGAAGGAGAAGTGTTTGTTTCTCTGGACGGGAAGGAGCGCATCCTCGAGGCGGATACACTGACGATTTGTGATGGTGTCAGGCCGGTGGCCATTGCCGGTATCATGGGTGGATTGAATTCGGAAGTGAAAGAAGACACGGAGACTATTCTGCTGGAAAGTGCATATTTTGATCCATCCTCGATCAGAAAATCGTCGAAGTGGCTCGGAATGAGTACAGATGCCGCATTCAGATTCGGTCGTGGTGTGGACCCCGAGGGTGTCGTGAACGCGTCTGCCAGGGCGGCTCAGCTTATGGCGGAAATATCAGGCGGAACCGTGTGCAAAGGATGCATCGATGGATATCCGCAAAAAGTGGAGAAGGCAAAAGACATTCCACTGCGTATAAAGAGAGTCAATGATATCCTGGGGACGGACATGAAGGCTGGTGAAGTAGGCAATATACTGAAGAGCCTCAATATGGGCGTCCGTGGGGACAATGACGGACACTACAGAGTGACCCCGCCATCATACAGGGTAGATATTGAGAGAGAAATCGATCTCATCGAAGAAGTGGCGCGGCTCTATGGTTATGACCGTATTCCTGTAACACTTCCCCCCGGTTCCTCCGTGACGGTTACAAAGGATCGCAAGGAGATTCTTAGAGAAAGGTTACGGGAGATACTCCAAGGTTCCGGATATTCGGAAATAATCACCTACAGCTTTATTTCCCCCGGTTCATTGGACGTGCTGGGACTCGCAGCGGGGGATGAGCGGCGACGCGTTGTAAAAATACGTAATCCGTTGACAGAAGATCAATCGGTCATGCGGACGACGCTTGTGAGCAGCCTCCTGGAAACAATGAGGAAGAATGCGCACACCGGCTGCTTTGATCTCAAGGTATTTGAAATTGGCAGGGTCTTTTTTCATCGGCGTGATGGAGAACTTCCCCGGGAAAAGAACGTGTTAGGCTGTCTTATCTCAGGCCTGCTGGACAATAATATCTGGTTGTCAAAAATATCTGTGGATTTCTACGACTTGAAAGGATGCGTGGAAAACATCTTCGATGGTCTTAAGATTCTTAATGCGGAATTCAGGTCTGATTGCCGTGACAACTTCCTCCATCCAGGTAAGTCCTGTGGAATATATGTTGGCGAACAATACATCGGGTTCTTAGGTGAAGTGCACCCTGACGTGCTTTTAAAGTTAGATCTCAAGAATAATGCCTATGTCTTTGAAATAGATATAGATATATTAACTGAATTCTTTTCCGGTGAAGTGTGCTATAAAGACTTGCCTAGATTTCCATCGGTTATACGAGATGTGGCCTTTGTCATTGACGAAGGCATGGAAGCGGATAAAATGCTGAATATTGCGAGGGATATGGGTAAAGAATTACTTGAAAAAGTAAGTGTTTTTGATGTATATTCAGGTAAAAGTATCACTCAAGGGAAGAAAAGTTTGGGATTAAGATTTGTCTATCGTGCTCCTGAGAGAACATTGACTGACGATGAGGTGAGCCAGGTGCACAGCGGAATAGTTAATCGCATTGTTGATTTGACCGGAGCAAAAATAAGGGGAGATGGTAATTAGATATCTGATAGACTGAGGGAGGTTAGAAATGACAAAGATCGATATTATTCAGGATGTGTACGAAAAACTGGGATTTTCCAAGAAGGATGCAGCAAGGATTGTTGAGTCGGTGTTCGATATCATAAAAGACAGTCTCGCTCGCGGGGAAAAGATCAAAATTTCCGGATTCGGTAACTTTTCCGTTAAGGAGAAGAAATCTCGCAGAGGCAGGAATCCCCAAACGGGCAGCGAAATAGAGATATCCGCGAGAAAAGTGCTTACTTTCAAATCGAGTCAGGTGTTGCGCAAAGCGCTGAATGGTTAACAGGCTCATAGAAGCTCTTCTACGAAACCCTGATAACACTATTTCTCCCGGTTTCTTGAGAAACAGGGGTCTGCAATTTAAATGGACTTAACAATTCCCAATAAGGAATATTTTCGTATTGGAGAAGTCAGCAGGATCCTCGGGGTTGATCCGTACGTTGTCAGATATTGGGAATCAGAGTTCAAATCAATAAAACCGATGCGCACGAAATCAGATCAACGGCTCTACAGAAGAAAAGACGTTCAGGAGTTGTTGACTATAAAAAATCTCCTTTATGCCGACAGGTTTACCATAAGCGGCGCGAAAAAGCAGTTGCTGAAAATGAAAGGAGAAGCGACACGGACATATGAAGAACGTGATCGGAACAGGCTCATTGAGATTAAAAAAGGATTGCTGCAGGTAAGAAAAATAGTGGGGGAATAATAAAAAAAGGAAAAGAAAAGCATAGAAAGGGGCAGGCATTTATTCACAAAGAAAAAACCTGCCCCTTTGTTATTAATGCTTTGCCGATCTTTTCGATGCCTTCAACGGATTGATTTTTTGCACGGCTTCCGTGATCTCTCTTTTGATATGTGTCGCTGTTGGACACTTTCCGGAAAGCCATTTGCTGGTGGGTTCAGGATAGATCTTGCAGAACTGACCGGTCTGGCAATCTATGACTTTATTGCAACCTTCGCATTTTTCTATAATTGTGTGACAGCTTCCTCCATTAAATCCGCACCCTTTCTTGGTCATAAAGGCGCACTCAGTTCCAGTTTTGATGGTTTGACAAACCATGGGAATCACCCCCCTTTCATAATTATTGTGTGCTTATAAAGTATAAAGCCTGTCTAAAAGTTGAATTGAATAACAAAAAAAATAATCCATGTCAAGAAAAAAAATACAAAAAGATTATGCGCGTATTAATGACGCGGTGTGCAGCAATCTTTAATGTAAATATCTCTATAAGAATATGTGTATGAAGGTCTCGAATTGACTTCATAGAACAATCGTGTTAGGCAAATACCTCTGAGAAATGAAGATTTGAGGTATATGAATCCGGTAGCGAGCGCATTCNNGCGGGGTAAGCGAGCGAATGGGGAACATTATTATTCCTTATGGATCGAAGATTCTCCGCAGTTTACTGCGGAGAGCTTCAATTGCGGAGGCGGTGAGGATTCGCATGGAAGAAATAAAAACATTTGAGATAAAGAACAAACTCGGCCTGCATGCGAGGGTTGCCGCAAAGCTGGTGAATGTATCGACGCGATATAAGTCAAAGATATTTTTTGAAAGAGATGGCAAGGTTGTGAATGGAAAGAGCCTTCTCAGTATATTGACGTTGGCCTGTCCCCTGGGGAGTCGTATCACAATCAGGGCGGAGGGGATAGATGCACGGGATGCCATGGAAGATCTCAGGAAACTCATAGAGGACAAGTTTGGTGAAGATTGATGGATACGGATGTTGAGAAAAAGAGTTTTGTTCTCAAAGGTATAGGTGTCTCACCCGGTATCGTGATTGGAAAAGCTTTCCTGTATGATCGTTTTGATGCTCAGGTTTCTTTTTATAAGTTGAGAGATAAAAGCCTTGTAAACAAGGAGATCAAGAGATTCAAGGCCGCGCTGAAAGAGTCGGAAAAGCAGCTTTTGAAAGTAAAAAACGAGCTATTCGAACTTGCCGGCCGGGAACCTATGTATATCATCGATGTGCATATCATGATCCTGAAAGATAAGATGTTTATCAACCATACGGTGCAATATATAAGGGATATGTTGATCAATGCGGAATGGGCCCTGAAGATGACCATCGATAGATACAGAGAGATCTTCGAAAAAGTGGAAGACGAGTATCTCAAAAGCCGGGTAAGCGACATTCACTTTGTAGGACAGAGGGTTTTGAGAAATCTCTCGGGAGGCAGGCAGGAAGAAGTCCCGAAAATTGACGGCAAGGATATTATTATTGCCATTGATCTCTCGCCAGCCGATACAGCACAGATGATGATTAATAAGGTGCAAGGATTTGCGACGGACATGGGAGGGAAAACGTCCCATACGGCTATCGTTGCGAGAGCCGTGGCAATTCCCGCGGTAGTCGGTCTGGAATCCATCACGAAATTAGTACGGACCAATGACGACATTATTATTGATGGCGCCGCGGGTCTTGTGGTGGTTAATCCTGATCCGGAAATGATCAAAGTCTATGAGGACAAACAGCGGCATTTTCAACAAGCCCAGGAGGATTATCTCAGATATGCCCACCTTCCCGCGCTCACGGTGGACGATTATAAAGTGGAAATCGGCGGGAATATCGAGTTTATTGAAGAGATACCTTCCGCCGTATCCCATGGCGCTGAGGGCATCGGCCTGTATAGGACGGAATTTATTTATATCAATAAGGAAAAACTGCCGACGGAAGAAGAGCACTTCTCACATTACAAAAGCGTGGTAAGCGCGGAGGGCTTGCAGTGGGCGACAATACGAACCTTTGATTTGGGTGGAGATAAGTTCTACTCCGATCCAAAATTGGCCAAAGAGATGAATCCTCAAATGGGTCTCAGGGCCATCCGCTTCTGTTTGAAGGAAGTTGAGCTTTTTAAGGTGCAGTTGCGCGCGATCGCGCGGGCCAGCGCGTTCGGCAAAACGAGGATTATGTTTCCCATGATATCGGGAATTGAAGAATTGAGGGAGGCAAAAAAAATCTTCTGTGAGGTAAAGCGGGATCTTCGCGCCCAAGGCATACCGGTAGGTGAAGATATTGAGATCGGGATTATGATAGAAGTTCCCTCTGCCGTTGTAATTGCCGATGAATTGGCGAAGGAAGTGGATTTTTTCAGCATAGGAACAAACGATCTGATTCAATATGCCCTGGCGATCGACAGGATCAATGAAAGGGTGACATATTTGTATGAACCGCTTCATCCCGCGGTCTTAAGGCTTATCAAACAGGTGATTGATATAGGTCATGGAGCAGGTATCCGGGTTGCCATGTGCGGAGAAATGGCCGGAGAACCCGTGTATATTATGATTCTTTTGGGGTTGGAAATTGATGAGTTGAGCATGAACCCTCTCGCCATACCTAAAGTAAAGAAGGTCATACGCGGTTCAACCCTGAAGGAATCCAAAGAGCTTTTAGAAAAAGTTATGGCATTTTCATCGGCCTCCGAGATACGGGAATTTGTAAATAATTATATGCGGACCCGGTTTCCTGATGAATTTCAGTTAAGTGAACAGTAAGAGATCGGGCAACAGAAGATACATATCCGTCGGTTTCGTAAGGGATGCGTAAGGTTGACTTTTCACGAAGCCGCACATTTTCTGCCAATTTGAGAATTTTGCGAGGATCATGTCCAGCCAGTCAAAAATTAAAGCATGGACGGAAAAGGGGGGATTTTTTGCCGGACGCCTCTACAGAGAGGACAATTTTCCCCTGTTCTGGCTTGTCAAAAAGGTATTGTCCAAAGTTGAGATCGCTGATGAGTATGTGGGGGCACTGAAACAACTCTCAGAAAAAGGGACGGTTGTCTATGCCCTAAAAAATAAAAGCCAGCTTAACAGTCTCATCATTCGGGAGCTCTCGGCGAGAAAAGGCATCCCCAGGCCTGTATATTGCTGCGGGATCAATATGATTTTCTGGCAGCCCTTTCTTGCAGCCCTCAAGGTTGCTGTTTCAAATCTGCTTTATTTCCTCTTTCACAGGACTATGTATGATGCCTGCGGTGGCGGTTACCTGAAACGAACCGTCATGGAAGGGAAAAGCGTCATTATCCACCTGGGAGGTTCAGAATTTTTTGAAAACCGGGACGTCCAGGAGGCAGTTACGCAATTGATTGATACGCAAAAGGATCAAAGCGTGCCCGTGTATATTGTTCCCGTCATGGTCACGTACGGAAGGAGAAGGGAAAAAGAAGAGGAAAACATAATCAATATACTCTTTGGTCAGGCGGAAGACACTGATGCAACACGCAGGGTGATCACGTTTCTCAGATATTCCAATAAAGCCACCGTCATACCTGCGGAAGCGATCAACCTTATGGAAATTATCCAGAAAAGCGAAGGCATGACGGGAGAGGCGATATACCGTGATCTGAGGAGAGAGCTGATAGACCGGATTGATGAAGAAAAGGCGAGCACTGTGGGGCCTGTGTTGAAGTCAAGAGAAGAGATAATCAGCATGGTTCTCAGCGACGGGGACATCAATCAGTGCATAGAAAACATTGCGGCCCGTGGAGCGAAAAACCGTGACGCGCTTGTCAAGGAGGCGAGAAAATACATCCGCGAAATTGCTTCCGATTATAATGATATGTTTATCGAGCTCTGGTATAAATTCCTCACGTGGATGTGGAATAATATTTATGATGGTGTCGTGGCAGACAAGGCGGGATTGGCAAAAATAAGGAACATATCGAAAAAAATGCCGTTTGTAATCATCCCCTGTCATCGCAGCCATATCGATTATCTTCTCCTTTCCTATGTTTTTTACGTGCATAATATCCAAATGCCGTTTGTTGCGGCCGGCACTAATTTGTCATTCTGGCCTTTAGGATATATTTTCAGGAAATCGGGCGCATTTTTCATCCGTCGCACCTTCCGGGGGAATGTGCTCTATGGGGAGGTATTTGCCAAGTATTTGGAAATCCTTCTCAAAGAGGGGCACCCCATAGAATTTTTCATAGAAGGCGGGAGAAGCCGCAGCGGTAAGATGGTAATGCCGAAGTACGGCCTCCTTTCCATGATTATTCAGGCTTATAAAAGCACGGCCTGTGATGATCTGGCGGCTATTCCGGTCTACATAGGGTATGACCGGGTCATAGAAGAAGAGTCCTACCTGAAAGAACTGGGTGGGACACCCAAAGTGCAAGAGAGAACGTCGGATGTGATCAAGAGCAGGAAATTTTTGAGAAAACGTTACGGGCGCGTCTATGTGAATATAGGGGAACCGATCTTTCTCAAGGCATATCTTTCTTCTCAGGAGAAATCTTTTGAAGCGATGACCGTGGAAGAACGGCAGAGTTTTTACAGAAAGATCGGTTACGAAATTGCCCTGGAAATCAATAAGGTGTCTGTCATTACTCCATTTTCTCTGGTGGCTGCGGGGTTGCTCTGCCATGACCGGAGAGGAATATCCCATGACGATTTGATGGATGTGCTCAATTCATTTTGTGATTATCTCAGCGACAGACAGGCGAACTTTGCCGCCACGCTGATCCATAGGGAAAAAGCTTTTGTGGATGCCCTCAACCTTATTGTTCAATCAGACACCATATCCAAGATGGGAGTGGACGAAGAGGAACAGGACGAAAGCGAAGAGATCGTATACTCCCTGGAAGATGACAATCGCTTAAAGTTAGAGTATTATAAGAATAATATCCTGCACTTTTTCATTCCCATAGGCTTCGTAGCCATGTCCGTATTATCAAGCCGTGAAGATGTGATTCCTTTGGATCAGATTATTAAAGATTACCAGTTTTTTAAAAGACTCTTCTGGCATGAGTTCATCTTTGACGACCAGAAGGATGATTTGGATGAAGTGAAAGATATCCTCTCTTATTTGAGCGCCAGGAATATGATAACCGGTTTGGAACGCGACGGGCAGGCGTGCGTTGAAGTGAAGGGAAGGGGACGTATAAGCCTTATGCCCTTTGCAGGATTACTGCGCAACTATATCGAGTCATATTGGGTAGTGGTCAGNNAAGATGTATAAGAAAGGTGAGATTCGGAGGGCGGAGGCCCTTTCTCAGTCGAATTATCAGAGCGCCATGACGTTTCTCCAGGATGCAGACATAGTAAATGTTTCCGAGGTTGCTGAAAGAACTGATAAGAAAGAATCGAACCTGTATACACTCTCCGGGACCAAGTTGGAAATGGATTCTCTTCGGCATCGGTTATTTGAATTCCTCCAGTAACGACGACTTTGTAAAAAGTCAAATTTCTCCTCCCCCTGCCCCCTCCAGAGGGGGACAATTCTCCCGTCAAGGGAAAGGAGATATGTGGAGCAATTCATCAGTAAGGGCATTGGTGAAAAGGCTACAGTGTTATAAGAATTTGGGCGAAGCCTCAGGCAGTTTTTAATTGACATACCCGGCCATACGTGCTAAGGAGCGCCACGCAAATGCAAATGGATAAGGAAACGAGGAGAACGGCCGTCCAACTCGCATATGCCAGTAGTGTTGGGATTGCGATGGTATTCCTGATCTTCGGAGGTCTTTATCTGGGTGTCTATCTCGACAGGAAGTTTGAAACGGTATATGTATTTACGGTTGTCCTCTTATCGATGGGCATTGTTGCCGGATTCAGGAATATATACGTTCTCATAAAGAAAATATGCTGGGATGAAAGACCTGTAATAAAGTATTTAAAAAGTGAGCCACATAGAAAAAGACCCTCTCCTGAAAAAGTTTGAGCTTACCAACTGGATCATCCTTGG
>JAFNGM010000160.1 GCA_017885225.1 Syntrophaceae bacterium
GACTCTCTTCCTTAGAAGAGGAAGCTATACGTTAAGATTTAAAATCAGTATACTTTATCTATAAATAGAACAGAATACTAACCTGTTGATTATTTCGCACTTGAAGATAAGCCGGCGTTCGATACCGCGTATCATAATGTGATGCATAACCCCGGGGGTATCATTGCGTGCTGCTTTTGGCATCTTCCACCTCAACGCCATGCCAGCCATCTTGTCAAGGAATTTAATTATTTATGGACGTCCCCTGTTTTACTTCTGCAGCGCCCCGGGGATTGGCTCCAGGCCAGTGTGGGTCACGCGAATCCGCTGTCCGTCGGCCCCGGACACGATGAGCGAGAACTCGTCGCCTTTGGACGTGTAGTTGTCAATACGCGCTACCGGGCTGAGCACACCCGTGGCGCGGAGGTTCGCCAGCACCGGGCTTGCCATGTCAAGCAATTCCGGGTATCGCCCCTCTTCCGCAAACGATCCGTGTAACGCCACCTGGATCATGCGAGCGGCAGATTGGAGCGCGGTCGTGCGTGTCATGCGGTTTGCGCCGTCTACCAATCCAACTGAGTCGAGCAGTCGTTCGGCACTGGCGCGTTGACCCTCGTTCAACGGCAGCTTCCGCAACTCGCCCCCTGCCGCCCTGGCCGCCGCGGTGTCGCCTTTCACGAGCAACTGCGATGCCTTCAACTGGTGGAACTCGAACGAAAGAAACTCTCGAGCCATCCGGCCGGCCGGCTCGTCTTGTAGCTGGGCCAGGTCCACCAGGATGGTCTGTGCCTCGTCGAAGCGCCCATCGCGTGCCAGGTCGCGGGCCTTTAGGTAGGCCGGTTCAAGCTGTCGCCGCCACGGTGTGATGTCGGCGGCCACCGTTTGGGCGATCGGATAGGCGGCGTACCGTGTGGCGAAGTTCTGCAGGCGGGCCACTGAATCGCCCGGACGACTGGCATCGAGGCTGGCGAGCAGCGCACTATACGCATGCGCGACCTCCTGCGGAGTTTCGACCGGTCTCCTGCATCCGTGGGCTGCCACGAGCACAGCCAGAACCGCAATGAGCAGTAGCACACCTCTAACTCCGTAAGGCCATTCGTTCCTTGCTTCCGTCGCCGCTATCACGATGCACCCAACAGTACGCGACCAGTTTTCTCGAGACAGAGGATAGTGAATCATTAATAAGAATATCCTTTTTTAACAATCGGAGCATAAGGCATGAGAATCTTGTATGTCAAAGGAAATTTGGCGGAAAAATGGGGGATGCTGGACGGAAAATTGCGGGAAGGATGTGTTTGGATCGCTGTAGATGTGATCATTACGCACTGAAATGAGGCATATGTACAAAAATTGTTGGATGCTCTCTTCCTTAGAAGAGGAAGTACACCGCAGGGAAAACCGTTTAAAATTATCCGGCGGTCAGGCGGTGTTTATTTTTGTACACTCCACCTACAAAGTTTTAGTAGTTGTAATTCATGTAAATTGAGGATTACGGATTGAAAGATAGTAACGTAGCGAAGTGAAACGGTCGGAAAGTAGTATAAGAAGCAGAACACCAGGACTGCTCAAATGTCAAATGCGTGCAAGATTCAGAAAATAAGTTAACAGCGTCCCTCTGTCCCTGTTTCGCAATTAGGGTGATCCGTTTGCCCTTTTCCTTTCTCTTATCTTTTTCAGCGTATCGGCAAAGCCTTCGTCGTCTGGCGATAGTTCTACAGCCCTTCGGGCGAGCTCTTCCGCCTCATCCAGTTTCGTGTCGGTGGTGTAGTAAAGCCATGCAAGGTTGTTGAAGGCATGAGGGTTGTCTGTCAAATCAATGGCCTTCCTGTAAGCCTTCGCGGCAGCATCGTAATTCTTTTGCTGGAAATAGACATTGCCCATAAAGAGATAGGCTTGAGGAAGGTCTTTTGCTGCCTCTTCGTATTCCTTGATGGCCGCAGAAAATTCCCCTCGTTTCTCGTAACTTACCCCAAGGTCAATGTGCTCCTGGGAGTTAAGCGGATCGTGGAGCACAAGAATCCGTGGAAGAGAACAGGCGGCAAGGAGCAATGCAGAAACAATCAGAATTATGGTTTTACGGCAAGCATCCAATAATCGTTTCTTTTCCATATCCTGTCAAGTTCCTTTGTCGAAATAAACCGGCCTTCCTCTTTTCCGGAATTCACGATTACCCCATTGGCCGAATATCCCGTGACGACCATAAAATGATGGACTGCATAGGAGAGAAAACCGTAATCGACGAAGATGATCGGCGGAATTCCCTCATCTACCAGTTTCTTGAGGTTATCCATAGTGCCGGAAGACCGATCTGCCCGAAAGCCCAGTTTTCTGCCATAGATTTCAAGATCAATACCAAGAACACCCCTCGCTGATGGGCTGTATATATGGGATGCGATCTCCTCCGGCGTCACCCATAAGTCGTTGCCGGACTTCCGATGCCAGTAATCAATAACCATAGCCAGGGCGGCAGGACCGCATTGATATTGTCCCTGGCTGAAAAAAGGAATGCCTTTAATTATCACCGCATCAGACGGAGGACCGACCTCTCGGCCCGTTGCGCAAAAGGCAGTCAAGCCCGATAGGAGCAACACCAAAAAGATCCTGACTAGTTTTCTCATATTGATCGGCGATTTAAGAACAGGCCGCCGGAAATCACCCTTCTGCCCGGTAGCCCGCCGTTAGGCTATTGTGTCACGATAACCTTTTGTCCCGTCACCTGCAGATATACGAGAAACCCAATGATGATGACAAGAACAATAATAATAACCACTGCGCTGTCTTGTCCCACTTTAACGTCGTCAAGCTTTTGGGCCAGACTGTGAATCTGACTATCCGACAATGATGACAGACGCGCCGTTACTTCCTGAGACGTATAACCGAGGTCCTGAAGTCTCTGGGTGAGGAGTTTATTTTCAAGAACGATTCTTATCTTCTCCGTATCTCCGACCCTTAGGTTAGAAGAAAAATTTGCCGCCTCTGATGGAGAAAAGGATGCATCTACATGAGGGACAAAACCAAAAACAAGCATTGCGAGAACCATATACCACACCACACATTTCTTTAACATGTCATACCTCCTGATTTGTGTTTGATACTATTTTTGATTTTGAAAACAACTTCTTTTTAGGGTGGAAGTATAGGAAGCGCAGTCTTGTGTGTCAAGATAAACTTGATCAAAAAATAAAGGGTGGATATCCGATGTTTGTCAGGCGTGAATTGTATTTATTACTGACGGAGATAATCTCGCTAATACCGTACCTATAACTCCCCTACATCTTGCCCAAGGCCGCTTCTATCTCTTCCCGAACGGTTCCTTCACTACCCACAAGAAACCGATCGAGAACTTCCCTCGCGTGGCCTCCCCCGATTCGTCCTATGGCCCAGGCGATCATTCCTTTAGTCCGGGCATCGTCATTTTCATTCCAGGCACGAATCAGATCGGGCAGATAAGCATCATTGCGGCTGTTTCCCATAGCGCGGGCAACATTCATCTTCCATTTCCAAAGATTATTGGATGACATGTAGAACATGTGCGGCCAGACACGTGTTTTAAAGTATTCAACATCCATGTGCAAAAGGGCCCGAAGATCGAAGACCTTCGCTTTCGCCTCCACGCGTGCATTTACGGGCCGCTCCTCGGAGAACCAGGGAATATTGCGCGGGCAGACATTCTGGCAGCGATCGCACCCGTAGACATAGAGTCCCATGGGTTCGCGCAACTCCCTCGGGGTACTTTCCTTTCCGTAATAAGTCATGAAGGAAACGCACAGGCGCGGATCGATCGTCCCGTTTCCTTTGATAGCCCTTGTGGGGCATGCGGCAACGCAGACGTTTCTACACCACTCAGGACAGCCAATGCCCCCTGCGGGAGGATCGGGGGCGAATTCACGATCCACCACAATGGTGAGGGGGAACACCCAGGAACTCATGCGAGTTGCCCGTCCAGAATAGAACAGGGCGTTTTTACCTACTGTTCCCATGCCAGCGCGGGCCGCCGCCGAGCGGTGGGGAAGGTCGAAGGGTACCTTAGAGTCGATTCCGTCACTCCGCAGGATGTTGCGGAATGCCTTGATGCGAAGCGCCAGGCCATCCTTTGTTATTCGATCATCGTCGAGGTAGCAACGACCAAAGTGGCTTTCAAGGGCCGGTGGAAATGCCTCCCGAAAGTAGCCCTCCAGGAGCACAATAATAGACTTCGCTTGTGCCATGGCGGCCTTTGGGTCCGTGCCATTTATCAAATTGAGCCCTACCTTCTCCGTCCATCCATATTCTTCTCGGTGAGTCTGGAGGTATTCCCTCTGGACAACAAAGGTTTCCGCCGTTGTAAACCCAACATCCTCAAAGCCAAGTCTCATTGCTTCTTCGATTATACTGCTTTTTGTTAGCACAGGGTATCCTCTGGTCCAAGGGTGATCTTACAGCTTCTTCAAACCTCATCGCACCCGAGCGCATTGATCGCGTCCGTTAATAAGATGAGGAAGTATAAGAAGAACGTTTATATATGTCAATGCGATATTGACCACCTATTACCAATTGAAAGATTGGATATACATTATGATGATGGGATGCTTTGTTACAGGAAGAAGCACATATACCTTTTACCCTGTTCAGTCTTTGGGGAGAGTCATAAATATCGGGCCTCACTGCATCACGCCTT
>JAFNGM010000161.1 GCA_017885225.1 Syntrophaceae bacterium
AATCATGCTGGTCGTCGATGATATCCTCCGCGCGGGTGAGGCTATACAAGAGAGGGGCTTCGGTCCCATTGAGATACACGATGTCATCGTAGTCGAACTCGATAACAAGGCGGGGGCATTGAAAACTGTTACGGGTTTGTTGGTGCACAAGGGGATAAACATCAGATACTTATATGCCACCACAAGCATCGAAAAGTGCCCCGTAAAGCTGATTTTATCGACGAGTGATAACGAAGCGGCCTTTATTACAATGAAAAAATCCGCGATGAAATAAGAACCAATGCCTTTCTCTTCACGCACGCTGAAATATTGTACCCCCAGTGGTCGTCGATTGTTGCCCGAAATCAGTGAAATGGCGCCAACAGCGGTGAATGGTTAAAATAGTTATGATAATGCTGTCCCAACGAAAAGTGTATGTGTATCTGCAGCTATTTTCCCTTGTCATGCCCCTCTTGGGCTATATCATGGATGACACGCACAAAACATGGCCGATAAGCTTCATTACCTTTACGCTTATCGGTATTGTAATGTTCATCTGGAGCCATATTCGGCATAAAAAAACAGATGACAAAAAAGATGTGAGGGCTGTGGATTGGATAGGCAAAGGATGCACCATGCAGATCGCCGGAAACCATCAGGAAGCGATCATAGCTTTTACGAAGGCATGTGAATTGGAGGCCGGCGTAGTTTTGGCCTATTATGCCCGGGGACGAAGCTATTGGGAGTTGGGGAACGTGGATCAGGCGATAAAAGATTTTAACAAGGCTATCGAGCTGAATCCAAAATTTATTGAGGCGTATGACAAGCGAGGACTGTGTTATGTAAAGTCAGGAAACCCTGCACAGGCAATCGAAGATTTCAATAAAGCCATTGCGCTTAACTCCAAGTACGCTATAGCTTACCGCAATCGCGGCGTCGCGCACGGAATGATGGGAAACCACGAACAGGAAATCACAGATACTCAAGCCGCCGCAAGGTTAGGACTTGAAGCAGCACAGACTTTCTTGAAATCAAAAGGAATCACCTGGTAGAATGGTCACAGACAGCTGTCTGTAAAAATCTTTTACTCTTGAAACAAATGTTAAATTAATCAAAACTACCATCAAGAATAAATACCGCCACCTATTCACTCAACACACTATATGAACTATGTCTGGAATACCTCACAAAGATAACGCTGACGCGTCGACCATTTCGGGATTGCATGGCAGAAAGTATTTTAACTTTTTCTTTAAGCCATCGAAAGCTGCCATCAAAGATTTGCATGACGGTGACTTGGTATTTTACAGTGCGCCCCAATTTCATCACTTACTCCGAATAGAGCGGAAAAGGACATCACGCTCTAAGAAGCCTTTTCTCCTAGCGCTTCTTGATATCTCAACATTAGAATCCAATAAACATTACGATCACACGGTCGAAAAAATAAAAGAAATTCTTATTTCCTGTACAAGGGAAACAGATATCCTGGGATGGTACGAAAATGACAGGATCATGGGCGTCATTTTTACCGAAATGGCGCGTGTCGACACAACGATGATCGAAAACATATTCCGTAAGATACGCATGAAGATAGACGAAAATTTTATAAGGGAATCGGCCGGCAACATCGTGCTGCACCCCCATGTATTTGGTACTCAAGAAGACATTGAAAAATCCAAGGTAAAGGTTCCTTAATTCTCCAAGACCTAAAGGATATGAAGGCATTATTCCCCGATAGCTACATTGTCTCATATTTCTTTATCTTGACTAATTGCGAGTCACAAATTATTATCTCTAAAAACGATATATGTGGTAATTGTCTATGGCCAGTCGTTTCCGTCTCCAGATAGCCATGATTTTGCAGATAATTCTGTGCATGCTCCTTATTACATCTCCGGCAATAGCGCGCGACGCCATCAGGATAGTTGATGGTTTTGTTTCCAAAGTATCGGATGGAAATAACGTCACGGTAGTCACGAAAAATCGCGAAAAGCTGAAGGTCCGCATGTATGGAATTGATGCACCCGAACTGGACAAAATAAACCGTAAAACAAAGCGTATCATACGACCGGGGCAGCCCTTCGGAATTGAGGCAAAATCGCATCTTTCCTCCATGGTGTTCGGCCAGGATGTTCGCCTTGCTATTATGGATATCGACACTCAGAAGAGAATGGTTGCCGTCGTTTGGGTGAGAGAAAAAGATTTTTCAAAAAATGTAAACATAGAGATGCTGAAGGCCGGCATGGCGGAAGCCTATACGGAGTATCTGATAGACGAACAGTACCGTAACGTGTTCCTCGAAGCGGAGAAGGAAGCACGAGAGAAGAAAATAAGAATCTGGTCCCTGGGCCTTGTGTATGAAAGGCCAAGTGTGTATAGGAATAAATAATAATTTTTATCACAACCCCCTCAGTGTTTAAATATCCCGTGTGCGTAAATCAGCATCTTCTTCCCCGACTTCAGATGGGCAGTTACTGCTTTATCTTCCGTGTTGACGAGGTCCCAGTGCAGGGCTGAATCATTGAACCCCATTTTTTTCTTTATTTCTTTTGTGAGCTCTGAGGGATTTCCCCTGTACGTCGCAGTATAGGAAGAACCAAGGGCAACATGACAGTTTCCATATTGTCCGCCGTGGTTTTCATCAAAAAGCGTATCGGCCATGAATCGGTCGATCCGTGAAAATCGTTTGTCCGTAAGGGAAAACTCTCCGACCCGGCGCGCGCCCTTATCCATGGCAAGCTGTTTGACGACAAAATCCTTCCCTGTCTCCGCCTCAATCTCTGTCACGACACCTTTCTCAAACTTCAGACTTACTCCCTCTACATAATTTCCGCTTCGGAAGGAGGGAAGATTTGCATAGTAGCGGCCCTTCGTTCCCCTCCAATCCGGTGAAGTAAATATTTCAAAGCTCGGCACATTGTGCCCGGAGATGCCTATCCATTTCCTCTCAAATCCAGGTGTCACCTTTAAATCGATACTCTGTGACTCAACATGGAGAGATTTCACCTCAAGGCCGTCCAACCATTTTTTTATTTCTCTCACTTCGTCGAGAATTGTTTGCCATCGGGAAACAGGATGTTCATGATCCAGGTAACAGGCCCTGACAATCTGTTCCGTATATTGATCGCTTGTCATTCTCGCCTGCTTTGCCAGTTCATCTGTCGGCAGGGTGCAAAGAGTCCAACTATAAAGCCCCTCTTCTTCACGCCTGTTAAGAATATCCCGGAGTGGTTTTCTTGCCACGAGGGCTTTCCCTATCTTTACCGGATCGATATCTTTCAGGTGCGTAAGGGCGTCCGGCGCGTGGAGGAAGATTCTTCCGTGAATGCTGCTGCACAGCTCCCTGTCTCCGGGGACCAGAAAAACGAGCTGTTTGCTGTTTGCCTTTTCGTAGAAGCCGCGCTCCATCACCTTTGTCTGGCCTACCCGCTGTATCGGATTCATCCCCATATCAAGTATTCTATTATAAAGTAATTCCGCGAGTCCGAGCGCTGAAGGGTCATACTGGAGGAGTATGGTGTCGTTCTTTTTAAACGGCTTCTGCCTGGCCACCTTCAAGGCCCAGATGAGCACATCTGCGTACTTTTTCACTTGACCATCTGTCAACATAGTTTCATTCACCCCGATATCAATGATGTCTTTTCGTTTAGCTGTAAAAAAGGCTTCAATGGTACAAGTGTTAATTTTCTAATATTCACTCGAACCCTTGACTCCTCGACCCCTTGAATCCTAAAGATGATAGCGACATTTCCGGAGATGATTACTAAATACTAATGCCTCTGATAGCCATAACGCTCTTCGAAGATGGGGGCTACCAGATTATCCACCGGAACATAATCGTCAGTCAGGATTATGGAGGGACGCTGCGCAAGATATTCCTGGAGCCGCTCCTGAGGCATCACATGGGACATCACCTCTTTCCCACCCTGCCCCTTGATGAAGGTGAGAAAATCACCCATATTAATGCTTTTCCTGCTCGCGACGATCACGCGGGTACTGATGCCGGTCGCTTCATTGTAAGGCTTATGGGACACGAGGTAGACATTCCCCTTGCCGAATACTTCTTCGAGCGTCCGCATATAGGAAGGCATAAAAAGCCCCTTCTGGTAACTGTCAATCACATTGGCCATGAGTATGCCATCAGGCTTCAAGAGTGCGGCCATCTGCTCGGCAAATTCCTTTGTGGTGAGGTGGTATGGTATGGAAAGGTCATTAAAGGCATCCCCCACGATGAAATCATATTNNGGCACTCCCAGATATTCATGAACCACCTTGGTAACTTCCGGATCAATCTCCACCACATCAATTTCGGCCGTGGGATACATTACTTCAAGACTGCGGGGCAAGGTATACCCGCCGCCCCCGATAAACAGGGTTTTCAGAGAACCTGTTCTCTGCATTCTCCACCTCATGAGTTCCTCATAAATCCTTATGTACTCATAATCCAGATAGAGGGGATT
>JAFNGM010000162.1:0-1396 GCA_017885225.1 Syntrophaceae bacterium
TCGGCGGTGAACTGGATGAAGAGGCCCCTTCCCGCGTCTCCTTTATGGAGCTGACCTGTGGAATGAAGGAAACGGGGGCCGTAACCCACGGACACAGCGAGCCGGAATGTACCCCGCAGCCTGATGCATAGGGCATACAGCGCCGCATCGGTTTCCGCCGTCGGCTGGAGGTACGCCTGGAGCGCTATATAGGCGCCCGGCGATGCCTGTGCAATAAATGCCTTCAATGCTTCGGCGGGTTCTCTTGCCTGAATGGTGCCGTAGACATCGATCCCGTGAGCGGAAAATAACGGTACATCCTCAGGCATTTCTCCCTTCTCTGTATAGAGTGCGAGTGTCTTTCGGGCCAGTACTTTCGCCGCTTCAACATCAGGCTGGTCGAAGGGATTGATACATAGACGATGACATGCCACTACCGTCGCCATTTCCCAGAGAAAACAATGGGCTCCCATGTCATATATATCGCGAAGTTTCACGCAGACGATGGGATGGTCCGCCCTTTCCAGAGAGAAAAGCTTTCCGCATTCTTTGTCATCACCTTCCAGGTATATACATATAAATACACGATCATCACCATAGACATCCACCCTTCCTAAAGGTTCCACAACGATGGGTACGATGCCTTTGCCTTCCTTGCCGGTGCTCTCGGCGATGAGCTGTTCCAGCCAGTCACCGAAACTGGCAATGGGCGGCGAAAAGATGAAAGTGAGCTTATCGCGTCCTGCCTTCGTCAGTTCTCCGAGCACAGCCCCCAGAAAAGAGCCGTGTATGTCGTCGGCATCGGATAGTTCTTCTGAAGATTCCTCTTCCGCCAGGATGATCGCCCGGTCAAGGAACTTTTTCACGTCTATGCCGATGAGTGCCGCGGGAACCAGGCCGAAGTACGAGAGGGCGGAATAACGCCCGCCGATATGGGGATCATTGAGGAACGTTGCGCGGAAATGGTACATTTCCGCAATGTCGGCGAGCGTGCTTCCCGGGTCGGTGATGGCGATAAAATGCCGTCCCGCCCGATCGGCGCCAACAGCTTCCGCCACGATGTTGTAAAAGTATTTCATGAAAGAGAATGTTTCCACCGTCCCACCCGATTTGGTGGACACGATGAAGAGGGTTTTCTGGATGTCGAATCGTTCCGCACACGCGAGCACTGCACCAGGATCAGTGCTGTCGAGCACTTCTATATCAAGATATCCTTCTTGCACGCCGAAGATTTTGCGGAATACTTCGGGGGCAAGGCTTGATCCTCCCATGCCTAAGAGCAGTGCGTGGGTGTACCCATCGTTACGCACCGCATCTACTACGGTGAGTATTTCATGCAGTTTCCCCGCCATGTCCTTCGGGCTCTCCAGCCAACATAGACGGTTGGTGATCTCCGTAGGATCAGGCTTCCAGACGG
>JAFNGM010000162.1:1451-16914 GCA_017885225.1 Syntrophaceae bacterium
AAAATTGATATTACAATTGTTTTCATTTTGTAAAACCTGCATCAGCCATGAGTCTGCGTATATCCAGCGGTTCACCTTTTGATTGATCACGCACGAGAGAAAGGGCGCCCTGGGGACATTTGGATGTGCACACACCGCAGCCCATGCAGACATCTGTATCCACCGCGGTACGACCGTCTTTGGCCGACAAAGCTCCAAATTGACAAAAATCGATACAGGTCGCACAGCCAATGCACGTGTCGGAATCTTTCTTGCAGACATAGCCTGATGACGCGATCATGGGTGTTCCACCCCGATGGGCATTAATGGCGCCGCAACAGCACGTGCAGCAGTTGCAGATGGTATAGAAGCGATCCAGCATGGCGTCCTTGAAAAATGCGTGGTGTACATGGCCGCGTGTATGCTCTGCCTGCAGAAGTTCGATACCTTCTTCCGGTGTAATCCGCCGGGACCGCTGTGGATGGTGTTCGACAATAAAGCTGGCAAATGGTTCACCAACAACCAGACAGACGTCAAGGGGTAGACAGGGGCTTGCACGTACTACCCGGCAGGGGCAGTCAATTACGGCAAGATGATCAGGATTTTGAAGGATGATATCCCGCGCCCGCGCATACGGAATTATTTTTTCCAGATCGGTCAGCCGGACATCTTCGTTCACGGTGATTAGTTGTGTCGCCGCTTCCAGTGGAACGACCTTCCCGTGATAGCCGTCAGCGAGTGAGTGTTTATTGTTCAATTCGGGAAACAGCACACGGGAGAGCCAGCGCAGCGGGCGGCCGATGATGCGGTTCAGGGGATGGTTTCCCGTACCGATGCCGATGTAGAAGTAGGGCCACCTTCCGTACACATAACCGTGCAGCCGGTCCATCAGGGAATGCCCCGGCGTGCGGCGGGACTCTTCAATAAAAGATCGCGTTGAAGATTTCATTGTGCCAGTTCTTTTACTGCCTTTACCATGTGTTCTGCCGTTATGCCGAATTTCTCGTACAACACCTTGGCGGGGGCGCTGGCGCCGAAGCCGTCCATGCCCACGACGGCGCCATCCAGGCCGACATAATGTTCCCAGCCCAGCTTGATGCCCGCTTCCACCGCAATACGGATCCTGACGTCCGGAGGGAGTACCTGATCGCGGTATTCTGCCGGCTGGCGGTCGAAAATGTCCCAGCTCGGGAGAGAAATGACCCTTACCCGGCGGCCTTCGGACGCGAGGTTCCTGCCCGCCTCCAGGGCTATCAACACCTCTGAGCCGGTGCCGAGCAAGAGTATATCGGGCTTCGCGGGGGAAGAATCCCACAGTGTGTATCCACCCCGCTGAAGACCACTCGCCGGAGAGAGTTCCGACCGGCTCAGGACGGGAAGATTCTGGCGGGTAAAGATCAGTGCTGTAGGACCTGCTTGGTTAAGGAGGGCGGCCTTCCATGACTCCACAGCTTCATTGGCATCGGCAGGACGGATAACAGTCAGATTGGGCACGGCACGGAGATTCATGATATGTTCGATGGGTTGATGCGTTGGCCCGTCTTCTCCCAATCCGATAGTGTCATGGGTAAACACAAACAGAATCCGTAATCCCATAAGCGCGGCCAAACGGATGGGAGGCCGCATGTAATCGGAGAATGTCAGAAATGTGGCCGTGTAGGGAATAATACCGCCGTGGAGGGCCATGCCGACGGCGATGGCGCCCATGGCGTGTTCCCGTACGCCGAAATGGATGTTGCGTCCGTCATACCCCCATGCGCCGCCGACGGCACCCTGAGTGTTCTCCTGCGGCATGCCTGGTTTCTGAAAATCGCCCAGTCCTTTGAGCCAGGTGAAAGTGGAAGGATTGAGATCCGCCGATCCTCCCATGAGTTCCGGCAGAGAAGAAGCGAGAGTTTGCATGGCTGATTCCGAAGCCTTGCGGGTTGCCGTGTCTTTTGTTCCGTCAGGATATGAGGGGAGCTGAAATTCCCACCCGTCGGGAAGCCGTCCTTCCATAACGCGCGTGAATTCAGCGGCCAGTTCTGGAAATTCATTACGGTATTGTGTGAAATCTTTTTCCCACTGCTCCTCCCATTCCCGGCCACGGTCAAGGGAACTGCGGAAAAAGGCCAAGGCGTCATCGGGAATGAAAAATGCGGGTTCCGTGGGCCATCCGAGGAATTTCTTTGCCGCCAGCACCTCCTCCGCACCGAGAGGTGAACCATGCGCTTCAAATGTTCCTTCTTTATGCGGCGCTCCGCAGCCGATGGTGGTGCGAATAAAAATAATCGAGGGTCGGGATGTCTCCGCCTTTGCATCCTGAAGGGCGCAATCAATCCAGGTACAATCGTTTCCATCTTCCACGGTGATCGTGTGCCACCCATATGCCTCGAATCTTTTTTCCACATCTTCCGTAAAAGTCAGCGATGTCGATCCGGCGAGGGATATGCAATTGTCATCATAGAGGACAATCAGTTTGCCGAGGCCGAGATGTCCGGCGAGTGAACATGCTTCGGCCGTTACGCCTTCCATCATATCCCCGTCGCTCGCGAATACATAGGTGAAGTGATCGATGATTGTGTGGTCGGGGCGATTATACATCGCCGCACAATGAGCTTCGGCGACGGCCATGCCCACGGCATTGCTGAGTCCCTGGCCAAGGGGGCCTGTGGTGAGCTCGACGCCGCAGCCGCAGTCACGTTCAGGGTGGCCCGGTGTTTTGCTTCCCCACTGGCGAAACGACTTCAGATCGGAGAGCGTAAGGTCGTATCCTGTAAGATAGAGCATGGCGTACAGGAGCATCGAGGCGTGTCCCGCCGAAAGAACAAAACGGTCCCGGTCAGCCCATTGAGGATGTGCAGGATTGTGTTTCATGTGTCGCATCCAGAGGGTGTAGGCCATGGCTGCAGCTCCCATAGGCATTCCAGGGTGCCCGGATTTTGCTTTTTCCACGGCATCAACGGCGAGAAACCGGATGGTATTGATATGGCTGTCCTCAATATTTTTCTTGTCAGTCATCTCACAGCTCCATTGGTTACCAAGGTTTTTGTTATAAGGCAGTTACTTTTTCAAGGATGAGCCTGATGTATATACCAACACGGGCAGTAAGACAAGAGGATTAGAATTACAAAACTTGACAAGGTCAATTTTTTTACATAAAAAGTCGATTCAGGCGTGCTCCGATGCGGGACGAAGCGAAAATACTTTTTCTTCTCAAGGATCTTTACCGCAATGTCACTCACAATAAAAAGATTGTCCAAGCGTTATGGGACATTTACCGCCCTTTCAGAGATTGATCTCGATATCCGGACCGGCGAATCCGTTGGCCTCGTGGGCCTCAACGGTGCGGGAAAAACCACGCTTTTGAAAACAATCGTCGGACTTATCGTAAACTTCGAGGGGGAGGTGCTGGTTCATAATCGTGCGGCCAATGGCAGGGAGGCAAAATCACATATATCATTTCTCCCTGAGGATTTTTCTCCACCCCCTTATCTGACCGGATACGATTTTGTCTCCTATATGCTTCGCCTTTACGGCAGGCCATTATATAGAAACAACGTTGACGAATGTGCCGGGACACTTGAACTGCAGCAGAACATCCTTTCAAAACCAATAAGAACGTATTCTAAAGGTATGCGACAGAAACTCGGCTTGATGGCTGCCATGCTGCCGGACACGGACGTTGTTGTGCTCGACGAACCATTGAGCGGTCTTGATCCGGGAGCGCGGATGCTCGTGAAGGACGCATTTAGTGCTCTCCGCACGAAAGGCAAAACGCTCTTCTTCTCTTCTCACATATTAACCGATCTCGAGGAAATAGCCGACAGACTTGTCATTATCCATGAGGGGAAGATAATGTTAGATGGAACCCCGGAGGAACTGCGATCATACAGCGGGCGCTCCCTTGAAGATGCCTTCCTCAATGTGATTCGTCCGCAACGGACGTCGGCATCATGAAAAAGGCAGCGGATTATTTATGAGCAGAATTGGCATAGTTTCACTGTACACACTTCAGGAAGTGAGAAGGGATAGATTATTCTGGAGTCTTATCCCGTTAATGTGCGGCGCCCTCGCGCTCTCATTCTTCATGCGTGAAACCAGTATCGTCTCAGGAGAGGAAGCATTCAACCGTTCTTATATTGCGCTTACCATGCTGGTGACCACAGCATTCGTTATGCTGCTCGTCGTAAGCTCGGTCTATCGGGAAATTGATTCCAAGGCAATTTACATGGTGATTACCAAACCATTGTCGAGGTATGAATATGTATTCGGCAAGTTCATAGCCTTTTCGATTATCGCCATAGCCATAACCGTTATTTTCTTATCAGGTGCACTCGCCCTGGGGGTCGGCACTGCCAAATCTCTCGCCGTTCATTATAGTCTCTTCGGCCTGGAACAGATGATTATGATTATGGCAGCGCTCACAATCACGCTTGGTTTACGCTCTCTGCCGTCCTCCATTCTTGGAGTGGCAGGCTTTTATATCATCGGGCACAGCACAAAAAAGCTGGTGGACATCGGCATGCAAATGGCGCAGGAATGGGTTCCCCTCCTGAAGGTATTTTACTATCTTTTTCCTTCCCTCAGTTTCTTTAATGCCCAGGCAGCGGTACTGGAAAAGGGCCTTGTTTCCTGGGCGGACATTCTTTTTCCCTCAGTATATGCCGGTGCGTACCTTGTCATTCTCTTTCTCATTTGTGTAATCGATATCAGGAAGAGGGATTTCTGATGCCTGCGAAAAGGGATATTATCAGCAAGGTTCTCTTCCCCTGGTTGCTTGTGCTTATGCTTATAGGACATGCCTTTCTTGTGAATACGGGGTGGAAATATGTGGAAGAAAAAAAGCCCTATCAAGTAGTTCCCACGTTGAATCTGGAATGGATGAAGCTCATTTCTTTAGACCAGGAAAGATTTATCAGCCTGCTCCTTTCGCTCTACCTTCTCGCTGCAGCCCCTGCCCAGTGTTATGAGTGGGACTATAGGGGATTGTTGTCCTACATGCGCGTGATTACAGGGCTTGACCCTTACAACAAGGGGCCTTTTTTCTTTGCCGTGCATTTTATGAGTTTCAGAACCGATACGGAGGGGCGAATGATTTTCAGCTATTTAGACGAGTCAAGGGAAAAATTCCCCGATGATTGGAAACTTCCATGGCAGGCCTCTTATGTGGCGAAAGTACGATTCAAGGACGGTGATCTTGCCTACCATTATGCCCTTAAAGCGGCGAACGCACCCTATGCACCTCCGATTGTAAGAATACTCCCCGCGATATTAGTGCGAAACCTCGGTGATATTGAAACCGCGTATACATATTTGATCACCCTGCGGGAACACACGGCAGACCCCAAAGAGATCGAGGCAATAGATGGAGCACTCGAACAGCTGGAGAAACAATTTCCTCCACAATAAGATGAACATTCCACAAATAGTGCTGCGTGGTGTGATGTTCAGAAAGTTATGGACATGAGTTAAAAAGTATGAGCATAAAGCAACGCAAAAATCCGTGCCTATGCAATACATTCGTGCGTACAACACGAAATCCCTTAACAGAAGGATTGTTCTCTCGGCGAGGCCAGACAGGAGTTCAAAAAAGGTTATGGCGAAGCCGGAGGAGAAATCAGGATACGCCCCAGAGGCAAGTAAGATCGACACTACATAAGAATGGCTAAAACACCCGGATCATCTTGATGAGCAAACATCCCATCCTGAGATTATCGATACTGTTTTTTTTTATTGCTCTGGTAACCTATCTTTTTATTCACTATGACCTGTATACCTTCTTTTTAGATAAGGATAAGGTCATCACNNATCTTCATTTCCCTTCAGGTTTTGCAGGTAATAGCAGCTCCCATACCCGGCGAAGCGACCGGCCTCATCGGCGGGTATATTTATGGCCCTGTCCTGGGAACGATTTACTCTACCATTGGTCTCACCATAGGCTCCTGGCTGGCCTTTGTGCTGGCCAGATACTTTGGTCTCCCCCTGGTCGAGAAGGCAGTAAATCCGGGAATCATCCAGAAATACGATTACTTTCTGGAACACCGGGGATTATTTGTCTCCTTTCTCCTTTTTCTCATTCCCGGTTTTCCGAAGGACTATCTCTGCTATATCATGGGTTTAAGCCACATGATTACGTGGCATTTTCTGGTCATTTCTACGGTGGGGCGTATACTTGGGACCATACTGCTTTCCGTGAGCGGAAGCTGCGCCCGCAACAACCAATATGCCGGGCTTTTAATCATTGCCGGCATCAGCTGCATTTTTATTATCGTTGCCTACTTCTATCGGGACAGGTTGCTCGAAATATTGAAAAGAAAACATGCCGCATCAGAAAATTCTCAAAAGCCTGATAATCAGAGTCAATAAGAAGACCGGATTCACACTTCTCTGCAGCAACAAATATATTTAACTTCCTTAGTGCTTGACACACAGGCGCTCTTCCCTTATTCTCATAATGATCTATCACATGAAGAATAAATACCGAGGAGGCACTATGGGTGGACATAAAAAAATAGAACGGATGAAGGAGATTGACCGCAAAAGGCGCAGAAGAAAAAAAAGTTTAAAATTAAGAGCGAAGCAGCTTCGACAGCAACCTAAACCTACACAGAAGAGCAAGTAAAAAGACAGAGAATGAAGTGGTTGAAGAAACGTATCGGCCTCGTGCTGGGAGGCGGAGGAGCCAGGGGGCTCAGCCATATTGGTGTGTTGAAAGTATTTGAGCAGGAAGGTATCCCTCTTGATGTTGTTGTGGGAACCAGCATCGGTGCTATGGTGGGTGGAGCCTATGCCTGCGGCATCTCTTCTCAGGAACTGGAGCGAAAAGTAAGGGAGTATGTCAGCAGTGCTGAATTTCGATCTTCCGCTATTAAAGCCATGGGAGATATATATGGCAGAGAGCAGGAAGGTTTGACACAGAAGATTCAGAGTTTCTTGAAAAATCAGTTCTATTTAATTCAGATGTTGTTCAAACCGGGTATCCTTTCTCTTGATACTTTCCAGTCCATGATTCACTACTTTATCCCCGATATCCAGATCGAAGACACGCGTATCCCCTTTCGTGCCGTGGCGACAGATCTGATCACCGGTGAACAGATTGTGTTTTATAAAGGTTCCCTCAGACATGCCGTGATCGCAAGCAGCGCTGTGCCTGGAGCGATAGAGCCGGTAAAGGAAGGAGAACGGCTCCTTTCTGATGGGGGTATCATCAGCCTGATCCCTGTAAGCGTTGCAAGGAAGGAAGGGGCCGACCTTGTTATTGCCGTAGCCGTGGATCGCGACCTGCGCACTGATGAAGAATTTAAAACAGCACAAGATATTTACTACAGAGCCTGTGAAATAACATCCTACAAACTGGAACATTACGAATTAATGGACGCTGACATAATTATTCGGCCCGATGTAAAAAATATACATTGGACCGCTTTTTCTGAGGCAATTGACCTGATAAGGGAAGGCGAAAAGGCGGCCAGAGAAAGGATTCAGAGTATCCAGGATAGAAGATCCCTTGTAAAAACATGGATCAACTCCATCAAAACGCTCGGATCTCACCGGCCGAAGCAGAACGGCAGCACGCACTGAGCAGTTTATTTGTTTTCATTCATGGAGATACAATCATCCCTCCATAAACATTTAAGTTCCTGACAGTATTCCACCCTGGCAGTGCCGAAACATTCGATATTATTTTCTGCCCTCTGAATTGTGAGAATCATATCCTTTTTTTTCATCTGAAACGTATTAATCCTTATATTCTTGGCCATCTTTTGGATTTCGTTGTATTTTGGCATGTCTAACCTCCTGGTTGTTGCGTTCGGCACATTATGTGCAGTTCTGAAATGAGGAATCCTCTCTTTATAGTATGCACACTGCTCTATGGTACGGCCACTAAAATGATTTGAAAGACCGAGGGCCAGGTCATAATTTTAGAAATTGTTTCTCCTCCCAATCGAGCCGCCAATTTCTCAGCCTCCATCCGATACTCCGGAGCATAATAAATTGTGGTTGCCTTAAAATCTGCGCGTGAAGCAAGACCGATATCCTCAATTCTGTAACCCATTTTCGAAATTTTCGTTGACATGTCTCGTGCAGTCGACAATTTACCATTTCCACTTAAGACTTTCATTCTGAAGGCTTTAAGAGTAATTTCTTTTTGGGAAACAACCGGTTTTTCCTCGGGTGCTTTCTTGATTTCTTCTTTTACAATGTCGATTTCCTGAATCTTGTCCTTTTTCTCCGGTTCAGGAACGGAAGCAATAACCTTTTCTTCGGGTGCGGCGGTTTGACCAATCGAGGAAACCTCTTCCGTGTCCGCTTTCTCCTTTTGTTTCTCTTCTTTAAGCTGCTGTAATTCCTTTTTCAGCGCTTCAATTTCTTTATTAAGAGCCGCCATCTGTTCATTGAGCGCATCAATCGATGCCTTGGACTTGCGCACCTCATCCCCCGCAGTCCTGTCGGAATATTTTGATGAAAGACAGCCTGAAGTGGTCAGACAAAGTATCAGAGTAACTATGCATAACATTCTCGCAAACATTGTTCACCTCCATTATGTGATAGTAAGGTTTAAACAATATCCGAAACCATAATGTACTGCACCGCGAAGGGCCACCCCGGGATTGGTAATCACATATACCGGCATTGTTGAAACCAGGTCGGACATGCGCCCTTTATGTCGAAAAGATTTCATGAACTGTTTGTGTTCCAAAAATGTGAGGATACGGCGGGGGATGCCTCCCGCTATATACACTCCGTTCGTCGCCATTACTTTAAGGGCCATATTACCTGCTTCCGCCCCTAAAATGGAAACAAGAAGTTTCAGAGTCATCACACAAAGATCACAGGAGTTTTCCTTATCCATGGCGACGCCTACAATTACAGGCACGGGATCCTTTACCCTGGCCAATGAATCGGACAACCACGATGGTTCTTCAGCATAACATCTCTCGCGGAGAAAACAATAGATATTTATTATTCCCGATCCGGAACAGACGTTCTCATAACTGACATGGCCCATTTTCTCCTGAAGATAACAAAGCAGTTCCCTTTCACAGGCATCGTTTGGTGCGAAATCTGCGTGACCGCCCTCTGAAGCATGTCCCTTGTATCGCACACCGTCCCAGGTCAGGAAGGCCTCTCCAAGACCGGTGCCGGGGGCGATGACTGCTATATTTCCTCCAGAAACGGGCCGGCCTTCGTTTAAGGTATAGAGATCCGAAGACGTGAGAAAGGGCACAGCANNCCTGCGAAGCTCTCTTTCGTCGAGTACCCAGGGAAGGTTGGTAATTTTTGAGGTACCCCCTGAGACCGGGCCTGCAACGCCGAAGCAGGCCGCATCTGCCTTGAGTTTATTTTCGTTAAGAAACTTTCTTGCAATGGCTGCAAGATCCGGGAAGGCGGCGGAGGAAAAAACCGCTTCCGCCAGAGGCAAGGGCAGACCTCCCTCAAGGGAAAAAATACCCAGGTGCGTCTTCGTTCCACCGATGTCACCAGCAAGCAATAGGGCCATCTTAGTAAAAGGTTCTCCTTCCGAGTAGGTGCAAAAAGGGTTCGAGGATTCCAGGATTCAAGGGTTCAAGTGCAAGAAAGCTATTTTATGCATTTCACTCGCATCCTCGACCCATTGACCCCTTTAACCCTGAAGATGCCATCAACTTTCTCGGAGATAGCCATCATTCAAATAAGTTCACCCCGTAACCATTCCAGATATTCTCCACTCCCTGCAACAATAGGGATGGCTATGATTTCCGGAACTTCGTACGGGTGGACCGATTTTATGGCATGTTCAATTTCTTGGTACAGACCCTCTCTGCTTTTTATTATACATTGCCACTCTTCGGCCCTTTCTATGGTTCCCTTCCAGCGGTAGATACTGGTAATGGGTCCCACAATCTGCACGCAGGCGGCGANNGCGATCTTTTCTTCCACCAGACGAAAGGCAATTCTTTCGGCAACTTCCTTTTTGTCTGTCGTTGTTGTTATCTGAATATACGATTCCACTTCTTTAACTCCTCGTCCCTGACCCCTGTTTTGAGCACTCATACATCATGATTGCCGCCGCTTGAGGCAGACTAAGGGAGTCGGCGTTACCAGTGCCGGGGATACGCCAGTGTTCATCAGTGAGGTGGAGCAGCGCTTCCGGCAATCCGTGACTTTCACTTCCCATAAGAAGCGCTGTCATCCGTGCACTGGCATGCGGCATGGCACCTTCCCGTATGTGACTGCCCACAAGGAAATAGTGCTCTTTTATTTTCGGTAGGGCTTCGGTAAAATCAACATCCGCCATTATATGCAAGTGAAAAAGACTTCCCATGGATGAACGCACGACTTTTGGATTCGTAAAGTCCACCGAACCCGTGCTGAGTACCATTGCTCTCACCCCAAACCAGTGAGCCGTCCTCACAATGGCACCAAGATTGCCGGGGTTATGTATTTCATGAAGCAGCACAATATGGCCGGAGGCACGCATGAGGAATTCGGCAATGTCGGTACGCGGTGGCATGGCGACAACAGCCAAAATTCCCTCTGCTGTTTTGTCCTGGCTTAGTGCGCTCCACGCCGTTTCCGATAATCCGAATATATCAATGCCTTCCGGAATGGTCAAAAGGAAATCATTCCACTGCGGCCTTTTTTTCTCCATCACCAGAACTGCATCGGTTTTCCAGGTGCTCTTCAGCAATTCCTGAACGACCTTGTAGCCTTCTGCCAGGAAAAGCCCTTCCCGATGGCGATACCTGGCGTGATTTAGTTTTTGCCACAATTTTAATTGTGATCTCGTCGGTCTCAGCAGCTTCACGTTGTTACAAATTCCTCACTTCACTCGAATCCTTGACCCCTCGACCCCTTGAATCCTGAAGATACTGACAACTTCTTCAGAGATAAACTTATATCATAACTTTCGCATCAGTTCCTGCGCTGCAATGTGGATAGGATCCCATGACGCACCGACGGGAGGTGAATAGGCAAGGTCTACGTACGCGATTTCATCAAGAACCATGCCGCTCCACAGGACCAGGGAGAGGGTATTGATTCTGCTGACTGCGCCTATTGTTCCCACTGCCTGAGCTCCGAGGAGTTTTCCCGACGCTCGATCGGCTACCAGTTTTACGCCCAGCCTCTTCTCCCCCGGCAGCATCCTGGAGAAGGCGTTGCCCCATATTATGGTGCTTACCGGAAAGTATCCACAGGCAATCGCTTCTGCTTCATCGAGTCCGGTTGCCGCAACTTCAAGAGAAAAAAGCTTGAAAGACTGGGCGCCGACGACACCAGGAAAGATCATTGTTCCGCCCCCGATATTCCGGCCCGCCACGCGCCCCTGCTTGTTGGCGACATCTCCCAAAGGAATATGTACCCAGCGATGGCTCACACGATGGTACACTTCGCAGCAGTCCCCCACCGCGTAGACGCCTTCTTTCGACGTGCCCTGGGAAAAATTAACCTGGATGGCTCCACTGCTCCCGATTTGCAGGCCGATATCATTGGCTATTTTTGTATTCGGTCTGATCCCGATGGCTATCAAGATCATATCCGCTTCCATCTCACCTTTCGTTGTATTCAGGCGGAGGCGGAAGTCTTTCCCCTGTTCAATTGACACCATTCCCGTATCCCCGGAAAAAATAACATTCTGGCGGGTCAATTCCTCCAGAATTACTTTGGAAAATTCAGGGTCCCACCTGATAGCCGGGCGGGGCAGCAGGTCAATGACTGCAGTATCGATGCCGCGCATGCGGAAGGCCTCACTCATTTCCATCCCGATGAACCCGGCCCCTACGATAATGGCCTTCCGGCAGTTATTATTGTGAATGAATTTTTTTATATGGATCGCGTCGTCAAGCGTCTTCAGGGAAAAAACCCCTTCGAGTTCAACACCCGAGATTTTGGGGATGAATGCGGATGATCCCGTTCCCAGGATCAAGGTATCATAAGGAATNNATCAGGCGTTTTTCCTCTTTGATTACATCACCGATGTAATACGGCATGGGTCACGCCGCGACCGATGTATACGAGCCGCTTTCGATAATAGAAATGGACAGGGATGGATCCATACGCTTTGCTTCCGCGGCAACCGAAGCGCCACCGGCCCCGCCGCCGATGATCACTACATTTTTACTCATATCGGTACTCCTTATTTTTTAGTTGTCTTTTGCTTCCGCCTTAATAGATAAATGCACGCTCCTGTGAGCATCATCAGGAGACAGAGGATCTGCCCCATGCTCAATACCCCCCATATCAGTCCGTGGTTTGGATCAGGCTCCCGGAAATACTCTATAACGAAACGGACAAACCCGTAACCGGTCAGATATGTGGAAAGAAGAAAACCATCAAAAAGTTTTTTCTTCCTGATGCTCCAGAGGATAATAAAAAGGAAAATTCCCTCGAAGAAAGCCTCATAAAGCTGTGAAGGATGACGGAGCTGATGTGTGAAGTCCAGGGGGAAATACATACCCCAGGGCATTCCTGTAACCCTTCCGTAGAGCTCACCGTTGATGAAATTACCAATTCTGCCAAAGGTATATCCGAGGGGAATGGCAGGGCAGACGAGGTCGGCAAAACTCCAGAATGGTATCTTATGCTTACGGAAGAATATGAGTGACGCTGCGAGGACGCCTAAGGCACCGCCATGGTAGGACATGCCGCTTATGCCCACATACCTCATACCGTGAGCAAATTCAAACGGGAGGAGAATTTCCAAGGGATTCCTCATATAGTAGCCAAAATTGTAGAAAAACACAAACCCCAAACGTGCGCCGAAGATAAGACCGACTATTGCCCATATAAAGAAATCCTGAATAATTTCAGTTTTGTAATTATAATTTTCACTTTTTACCCGGTATGATACGAGGATGTAGGTGAGCAGGAAGGCGATAATATACATGAGGCTATAATAACGAATCTGAAAAGACCCGATCTCAACAATATTAGGATTTATATGATAGGGAAGATGCTGCCAGCTAATACGACTCACCCTTCACCTCCTCAATATAGAGCTGGGCGGAGAATGCCGCTGTTGCTCCGTCTCCACACGCAGTAACGACCTGACGCAGGCGTTTTTTTATGCAGTCACCACAGGCAAATATACCCTGTGCAGATGTCTGCATATGTGCATCTACGAGTATATATCCTCCGTTATCAAGATCCGCGATACCGCGAATAATTTCTGTCTTGGGAGTCAGGCCTGTGAATATAAAAACTCCTGCGGCGGGAATCTCAGCGGTGATGCCGGGAGATTTCACGTTTCTGATCTTCACCTTTTCCACAGATTCCTTTCCCCATATTTCTTCAACTACGGAATTCCAGGCAAACTCAATTTTGCTGTGTGCAAAAGCTCTTTTCTGAAGGATCTTGGTTGCCCGCAGCCGGTCTCGGCGGTGAATGATGGTTACCTTGCGTGAGAAATTGGTGAGAAAGAGCGCTTCCTGTATGGCAGTGTCCCCGCCTCCGACGACGACGACCTCTCTGTTTCTGAACAGCGGGCCGTCGCAGGTCGCGCAGTACGAAACTCCCTTTCCTGTAAATGTGTCTTCGCCAGGAACGCCAAGCTTGCGCCAGAATGCACCCGTTGCACAAATAACGGCAAGAGCCTCATAGGATGCCTCTCCTGCCGTGAGTTTCCATCCATGCGTGTCACCCCACCTTGTTTCTTGCAGAGAAGTGACATCACTCGACAGTATTTCCAGACCGAATTGAAGGGCCTGTTTCTTAAACCGTTCAATAAGTTCAAATCCATTGATGCCTTCGGGTATGCCCGGATAATTCTCAATGTGATCTGTCACGGTAATCTGACTCAGGGTAGATGCTCCCTCTATACAGAGACCCCTGAAACCGGCCCTCGATACATAGAGACCCGCCGTCAGTCCCGCAGGTCCCCCACCGATAATAATGACGTCATAGACATGTTCCGGAATATTAAATTTTCCCATAGATCCTCCCCGTTGGGTCAGACAGTGTAACATTACCCCAATTTAATTGAAAAAACACTCACGCCATCGGGCTTCAGACAACGGTAGTTGACGTTTTATTCTTGAGGATACAGTCTCTCAGCGCACGCTGGAATAGAAGCGCGGCGAGCATGGCGCAATGGAGATGGTCTTTAGGCAAACTCCCCAAATGTTCCGCGATTGAACTTACATTAATCCTGAGACACTCATGCAGAGATTTTCCCTTCGACATTGCCGCCGCTGCATTACATGCGGCAACCGTGAATATGCATCCGCCGGCGGTGAATTTTGCATCTTCGATTTTTCCATGTTCAACCTGCAGGAACATTTCCACATCTTTACCGCACTCATCAGGCATTCTTGCATAACCATCAGGTCCATTGATGGTGCCATAGTGTTGGGGATTCGATCCGTAATCAACAATTTTTTCAGAATAAATTTCTTTGGCTTTCTCGCGCAAAAGCGCGTTCATCTTTTCAATAATTACAATGTCTTCTTCCATGAATGTAAAACACCCCGCCTCTCTGCATGTGCTGCTCCTCATTTAAACGGTTTTATTCCATATTACAACAATAAATTTAGGTTCTCTTCGCTCATTCAGTTGCAAAAAGGCTTTAGGAATTTGAGGATTCAAGGGTTCAAGTGTCTATTGTTCAATGACTTTATCAGTGCCTTGAGCACCCTTTCCTACAGAAAATTTAAGGAATTTTCAGAAAATAGTTGACAGGGCTTTTTTGAAATGGTAATACCGCCAAGTACAAGAATAGTCCACCATTATTGACAATACATATTGCCAATATCCTTTACGCACGATCTAATCGCGTCTCGTTTTTGCCATTATTATATGAGAGTGTTGCTAATCACAGTTTATAAAGAAAAAAATCCCAAAAATATTTCTATTTTTGCTTTGTTAAGGTAATTTGCGCTCAGAGGAGGTGGGTGTCAGATATTCTGATAGGTATTTCAACGGTATCGGGAGGAATATACAACATACTCATAAAACGATTATCATGTCTCTGTGCGGCATAGAGGAATAGGAAAAACGGGGAAGAATTCTAAAGGGAGCATAATAATGAGAGGAACAGTAAGTTCAAAAATCAAATCTGTTTCCAAGTTGAAATACGACGAAAAACCATTTGAGCATTGGGGTCTTACTGCTACTCAGACAAGAAGAATCTCGGAAAAAAAGGATCATAGTCTCAGTGACAAGAGGACAACCCTCAAAGAAGCAGTAGCAAAGCATGTGAAAGACGGCATGAACCTCGGAGTAGGCGGTTTCGTGAACACGAGAGTTCCTGCCGCCATCATTCATGAAATTATCAGAAAAGGGGTTAAGAACCTTACCCTGTCTTTCCAATCGAACTCAATCTGCTTGGAATGGCTTGCCGGAGCCATGATTATTGCCCCGGATAAAGTATCCATAAAACGCGTAGAATTAGCCTGGTGGGGGTATGAACTGATAGGAATTGCACCCCTCTGGAGATACCTGGTAACCAATGGTATGGTTGAAACGGACGATTATACCAATTACGGCATGTCGGTTCGTTTCAAGGCCGGGGCCATGGGTATCC
>JAFNGM010000162.1:16942-18346 GCA_017885225.1 Syntrophaceae bacterium
ACCGCCGCCGATATGTACGGCAATGCAAGAATATTCGGAGCCCTCTGTACATGTCCGGAAATCGCTATGGCATCGGCATACACAATTATGACCACCGAAAGGGTCATTCCTACAGAGACAATCAGGCGATATCCGAATCTTACAGAAATCCCGTATGTTGCGGTGGATGCCGTTGTCGAGCAGCCCTTTGGAAGTTATCCGGGTGCGTGCTATGGTTACTATTGGTTCGACATGGACCACATCAGAATGTACAGAGGCATCTGTGATGAATTCGGGAAAACAAGGAACAAAGACGGTCTGAGGAAATACTTTGATGAGTTCATTTTTGGAGTGGATACGTTTGACGATTTTCTCGAAAGGACAGCTGGTTATAAGAGACTTCGTCAATTAAAGGAAATGGACGGCGGCCAACCCATCTATACTCTGTAGTGAAACTGGGGGATAGTAAAAAAGGACACATGCTATGCCGGAATACAGTGCATTTGAAATGATCGCCTTTACAGGCTCAAGGCAGCTGGAAGACAAAAAAATCGTTTTTGTGGGGACGGGTCTTCCTATCATCGCCGCAATGCATGCACAACTCACCCATGCCCCTAATCTTTATATGATATACGAGGCAGGCTCCTTGGCTCCCATATTGGAGATAGGCATGCCCCTTTCCGTTGGTGATACCAGAGCGGGACGAAAAGCCTGTTATCTCAAAGGGCTCTGCGCCGTTTTTGAACTGGCACAGAGAGGATTTGCGGATTATGCCTTCATCGGTGGCGCCCAGATCGATATGTACGGGAATATCGGTTCCACAATCGAAGGAGATTACTACAATAAACCCTATATCCGCTTCCCCGGGAGCGGTGGGGCCGGAGCGATGGCGGCCAACTGCGGGAAGACAATTGCCATTATGGCCCTGGAAAAAAGAAGATTCTGTAAGCGGGTGGACTTTATCACAAGTATCGGTTACGGAGACGGGTCTCCCGACTATAGAGAGAAAGCCGGTGTCATGGGTTCCGGTCCTTTCAGGGTCATTACCCAGCAGGCCCTGTTCGGCTTCGATGAGAAGACCAGGAGGATGAAACTTCTGGAGGTAAAACCTGGACTTACCCCTGCTCAGATCCAGGACATGGTCGAGTTTGAATTGATCATTCCTCCAGACGTAAAGGAAATGGCAGAACCCACAGAAGAAGACCTGCATCTGCTTCGGGATGTCATTGATGCGGAAGGCTACTTCCTGAAAAGGGTTGTCAAGAAATAATTTGTTTGTTATAATTGTTTAAGGAAAGGAGGGAGGGCGACGCTATTTAATAAAGTATTTTTTATGCACGGTAAAAGAAGTCATTACGAAACGATATGATACCATAAACTATTGAGTCGTTCGCAGTGGCTGCGAGATCGGAAGTCATTATTTTT
>JAFNGM010000163.1 GCA_017885225.1 Syntrophaceae bacterium
GGGCCTGAATTTCATCTGCTCTTGAAGTTCTCTGATTTCCTTAATCTTGATAAATTGACCTTCAGCTCTTATCATAATAACGTCAGGATGATTCCCCCGGTCTATCTTTACGCAGGACGGGCACTCATCACAAGCATCAACACTTTTGCTGCTGCAATTCAGGGCCTTGGTAAAGACCTCTGCCACCGTTCTTTTTCCCACACCTTCCATACCGTAAAAAAGATAGGCATGGGGGATGCGATTCCTTGCCGCTGCAGTCTGAAGGATGCTTATCTGTTTTTCGTGGCCATAAATATCTTTAAACGACATTGATAGGAACTCGCTCTTTCTTAGCCTTCGGGAAAGGCGCCATTATTCGATCAGGTATACGAGGAAGTGAAAGACTTCTTTGCGTGTCTTGTTCAGGAGTTGGAAACACACTTATTCCTCCCATATTGCCATACAATACAGACCTGCGTTTTGCAACAGGGAATTTCCAAGGGACGCCCTGCATGAACTAACTAATGAAACCCATGAAAGGAGTGGAGGGGATGCACATGCAGATATTATTTCTTTCTCCTCTTTCTGATCAGCACGAAAGCAAAGGGAATGAGCGTACATCCGATAGCATATGGATATTTTATGATATATACAATAGGGGTAATAACCCCGCGGACTAAGCATTTCAGCCCTTCTCGTTCCCTGATAAAATCAGCAATGGGCGGTGAATATTTGTAATATCCATTGAGTAATATCCTCCCTGGCGCGTAATGAACCAGGAACCCGTCTCTGAAGTTTCTCAGGATCTGGACATGGGGATCACAATAAGAACCGAAGGCTGCCGTCGCGATAAAACAACCGCCTCCGCCCCCGCCGCCGCCTGATACTTGAACTGTTATTGAAAAATCGAAGGGATTCGAAGTCCCGCCGCCGGGTGCAGGATTGACCACTGTTACGGGGATGGTACCAGTGGCGGTAATATCAGCGGCAGGAATCTCAGCCGTTAACTGTGTATATGAAACAAACGTGGTTGCGCGATATAGACCATCCCATTGTACCTGTGAACCTTCGATAAAGTTTGTGCCGTTCACGGTCAGAGTGAAGGCTGTACCGTCTGTAAAAGAGGAGGAAGGGCTTAAACTGCTGATAATCGACACTGGGTTGTGTACCGCCGTGCTGGTTGTTGCGCTGTTGTTCGCCGGGTTAGGATCCGACGAGCTGCTGCTCGTTATGCTGGCGGTATTGGTTATACCTAAGACAGCAACGATCGGTGTCACAACCAGCGTCACGGTTGCGCCGGCGCCATTGCTGATTGAGCCAAGAGCGCAGGTGACGGTGCTCGTCCCGATGCATGTGCCCTGACTTGGTGTTGCCGAAACGTAGGTGACGCCTGTCGGCAGGTTGTCGGCCATAATTACTCCTGCTGCCGAATTCGGTCCTTTGTTGGAGACGACAATTGTGTAGGTCAGATTACCATTGATAATGACGGGATCTGGTGTATCCGTAATTTCAATTGCCACATCGGCAGCGGCTGAAGAAGCGCCGGGCCATCCCATATCTTTCAACATGCCCAGGGCAATAGGACCGGGGTCGTGAATGGATACTCCTGATGATATGGCATACACCATCAGCCTGTTTGCTCCACTGGAGAAAGTCGCATAGTCTAAATGCGAGTAGCTTGATCCTGCAGCCCATGCAGACGGCGCATACATTTTGACTCTCTGGCCACTGTTGGCCGCCATGGCGTTGTCGCCGTGAAACCAGATGCTTTGTGACGTCAAGGCAGTGCCGAGCGCCGCCGAGGGATTAGGATAGACACTCGTATTAATCAGTAGCTTGCCTGCACCATCTCTTATAAACGTATCGTAAATATATGGATAACCTGTATAGCCCCAACTACCGCTTCCTCCTGAATAACTCATAGAACCACTGAAGTTGAGCCCGTGGGCTATCTCGTGCAGAACCACGGACATGAAGTCGTACTGGCCTGGCGGCGTTGCGCCGTCTGTTCCATAGTACCAGGAAAAGTATCTGTTGTAGGTAATGTGCATGTCAAAATTAGATGGAAACTGATCCGAACCAGCCAAGGCATTCGCCAGCGATACAACGTACCAGGTATTCACCTGCGGGGCACCGGTGAAATCTCTCAATAGATTCCCACCACCAGAATATCCTAATGTACTGCTTGATGAACCTAAATCAGCCCAACATGCATTAATTGTTATCGGTACAGACGACTGAAGAAGGTTGCCCCACACGGCAGCGGCAGCATTAAAAGCGGCTTTTGCTTCCTCAGGAAAGATGTAACAAGTTTCACCCCAAAGGTCTGCGCCACCATTTGGTACATAGGTAATGGCAAACGTCGCGGTCGCCTTTTCCGGCAGGGTGCTGAGCTTAAACGGTGGCGGGATGCGCACCGGGCTTTTGGGAGGATTTGGGTCGACAACATAGACTATCGCAGGGATGGCGTTGTAAAAAGTCTTTCCATCGCTGGATAGTTGCGGTTTCAGTTGCTTTGGCCCGGAATACTCAGTGGCTGGTGCTGCGGAAACAAAGGAGGCGAACATCAAAGCAACTATCAATAGTGCGCAAAAAAGACTAAATAATTTTTTTATCATTATAATTCTCTGCTCTTATTTGTCTTCCATGCAGCGTGTTTGCTATTTTTCGCTTTAAGCTCTTCCATGCAGATGACATCGTATTGAGACACTTCCCGCGTTGTAATTGACTCGATAACTGAAGGGGAAAAAGAAAACCAGTCGTAAAGGACTCCGTGTTTCCGCATAGGGTTCTTTGCTGCCAAGCTCATCATGGATTGAATAGCCTGTCCCTAAAACCACTTGTATCAGTAATGTACCGCCGGTTCCAGGTGAAAGAAAACCCCGTTTAAATAAATAACGAGCCTCCTGTCTTTCAAGCGCAAGTACTCGGCAAATCCCGGCAGGTTGCAATCAGTTTTAACCACCTCAACTTCTTCTTCTGCAATACCAAGTGTTTGTGGTGTGGTGTGAAAGACGGATTCCAGGTATTCTTTTGCTTTTTGATTTTCTTTTTTAAAAATAATGCCATGGCAGGTTTTGCCATTAAAGGTAATTGAAGTCGCCGTTATATCGAGTGGTTTGAAAAGCATTGCGCGCGCTTCCTTATCTCCCCAGAGAGCATTTTTGCCTAGTGTATATTTGGAAACTGTCCACAAGACCCGCAGAGAAACGCCGCTCCCTACCCTCTGCTGTGAGGATATCCTTTCATGTAGTAACGTCGGAGATTTTCTTTCCGCATCAGGTGCGATCGTGGTTGTACCGCAACCAAAAGCGAATGAAGTTATAAGAAATAGGAGGCCTAACCGCATTTTGATGGTTACTTTCTTGTGCATGGAACATCCATAAAATTCGCCCGAAGACAAGTCCGGCAAAACGATTATGACGAAGACTGCCAGATCGACTAAAGCAAAGTGTCGACCTTACCAGAGTTATACGAACTTAGTGTGTTGACTCTTGTATCCTCCACGCAGATAATGTGCACAACTGGCTACTGTTTTTCAAGACGCTTTTTCATCTGAAAATCCCCCTCCACCTCATAGTGCACAAGGGCGGAATGACCGCAAAAAGATCTTTATATATGTATTCGCAAAATGCAATACTAAGAAATCTTTAATATATACGAAATAAAAACCGTTATGGTGGGGAAAATAATAATTCTGACAATGTTCAGCATGCACAATTCTGTATTTAGAGTTTTTTATTCATGAATAGCGAAAGATGGCTGCAGATTTCTTGATGTACCGTTTCGATATCCTGCGCACTATTGATGACCATGAACCGATTTTTATCCTGTTCTGCGAGGGCAAGATATGCCGTTCTCACTCTTTTGTGAAATTCCATATCCTCCCGTTCAAATCGATCTTCCGCACGACCATCTTTTATACGGGATATTCTATTCATGGCTCTTTTCAGACCGATCTCAACCGGCAGATCAAGAAGGAATGTCAACGCCGGCTTCACATTCGCCGTGGAAAAGACATTCATAGCCCGGATAAAATCAATATCCAATCCCCTGCCGTAACCCTGGTAGGCAAGCGTTGCATCATAAAACCTGTCACATAATACGAGTCTGCATTCTTTAAGTGCCGGAATAATCACATCCCTTACATGCTGGGATCTGGCTGCCGAGAAAAGGAGGAGTTCCGTTTCGCTGTTAATCTCCCCCAAAGAATCTTTATTCAAAAGAATCTCTCTGATTTTTCTCCCTATGGGAGTACCTCCCGGTTCTTCAGTGATTATGAAAGGGATCCTGCGCTGTTTTAGATACTCTCCGGCACGCTTAATCTGGGTGGTTTTTCCACACCCTTCGATACCTTCAAAGGTAATAAATTGTCCCATGACTGTACCCTGCATAAACAGCTTTAATAGAAACAGAAGAGGGGGAAACACCCATCTCTGCACCAAGCCGGATGTCTTCCCCCTTTTGATCGCGAACTCTCTTGCAAGAGTTTATTTCTCTTCTCCCGGTACAATCGCTTCCACGGGACACTGATCGGCACAGGCCCCGCAATCGGTACAAAGCTTGGGATCAATAACATATTTTTCTTCTCCTTCGCTGATTGCTTCAGCGGGACATTCACTTTCGCACGCACCACATGCAATGCATTCATCTGTTATTACGTACGTCATTTCATTTTCTCCTTATTTTTTATTTTTTACCGGCTTTCCCAAAAGCCCTGCTGCGCCACTACAATAAAAATTTTTTATTTTCTCAAATCTATCCGATGGAAACGACGTCTTTCACACCGGGAACTTCCTTTTGAAGATATTTCTGTATACCCATTTTCAGCGTCATCTGCGACATGGGACACCCATGACAGGCCCCCAGCAGTTTTACCTTGACAATCCCCTCATCTGTCACTTCCACAAGCTCAACATCTCCCCCGTCAGACTGAAGATTCGGCCGGATACGCTCTAAGGCGTTGCGCACTTTTTCCTTCATACTACAACCTCCGCTATTCTCAATATCAAGAATTCCTTTAGTCTCTAATATCACCCCCGCTACTTCTCTGCATGAGGC
>JAFNGM010000164.1 GCA_017885225.1 Syntrophaceae bacterium
CATTGCCGGTGACGCGACGATTGTAAAGGATCGAGTATGCTTTTAGTCATCGATGTGGGTAATACCAATACGGTTATTGGCTTGTATGACCAAGACGAACTGGTTCATGACTGGCGGATCAGGACAGTTGCAGATCATACCGTGGATGAGTATGGAATGTTGATCTACAATCTGTATAAAAACGCGAAAATCAGGCCGAGGGCTATCAAGGATATTATCATATCATGCGTCGTTCCCACGATGCTCAACATCCTTGAACCTCTCTGCGAAAAATATTTCAATGTCAAGCCCCTTATTGTCGGACCGGGCATAAAAACGGGGATGCCCATTCTGTATGACAATCCGAGAGAAGTGGGGGCAGACCGAATTGTCAATGCTGTTGCGGCATACGAGAAGTACGGGGGGGATATTGTTGTCGTGGATTTCGGCACTGCAACGACATTCGACTATATATCCAAAAAAGGTGAATACATGGGCGGATGCATATCCCCGGGTATTATGATCGCCAGTGAAGCCCTTTTCAACAAGACGGCAAAGCTCCCGCGGGTGGAACTCAGCAGGCCGAAATCCGTCATCGGTAAAGATACGGTAAGCAGTATGCAGGCAGGCATACTGTTTGGTTACGCGGGCCTTGTGGACGGCCTTGTGAATCGTATAAAAGCTGAAATCAAGTCGAACCCGAAGGTTATCGCCACCGGAGGACTGGCAACAGTCATCGCCCCGGAAACAAAAAGCATCGATGTTGTCGATGAAATGCTGACGCTGGAAGGGCTTCGAATTCTCTATACACGTAATTGCTGACCTTATCGTTTTAAAACCACCATGTTAAATGTCGGCCTCACAGGCGGAATCGCCTCCGGAAAATCAACGATAGCAAAGATGTTTGTGGAGAGGGGTGCGTATCTCATCGACTTCGATGATCTGGCCCACTTTGTGGAGGAACCGGATCGGCCCGCATGGAAAGCCATTGTGGAAAATTTTGGATCGGACATACTTAACAAAGACCGCACCATAAACAGGGTTGAGCTTGGTTTGATTGTGTTTGCAGACCATGAAAAACTTTCCCTCCTCAACAGCATTGTTCATCCAGTTGTTTTTGAGGAATGGAAACGGAGAATCGAAGAAATTTATGAAAGAGATCCCTGTGCGGTTGTTATATCTGATGTTCCGCTTCTTATAGAAGTTGGGGTTCAGCACCTGGTTGATGTAGTCATTTTAGTATATGCGTCGCCGGAAGAGCAGATTCAGCGGTTAATGAGCAGAAACAAATGCGGTAGGCAAGAAGCCACAAGCAGGCTCGAATCGCAGATGCCTATCGATGAAAAAATCCCTTATGCAGATATAGTGATTGAAAACCGGGGTTCACAGGAGATGACCAGGAGAGTTGTTGATGATGTATGGAAAGATCTCATTCAACGGGAAAGGAAACATCGCCTCAACTCATAAGGGTAACGTGAAATAAAGAGGGACTCATATGTCTTTGTATCGTATTGCTGTCATACCGGGAGACGGGGTGGGAAATGAAGTGGCGGCGGAAGCTGTCAAAATCCTGAAGGTCAGCGCGGATAAATACGGCTTCAAGGTCGCAACAGAAAATTTTGACTGGGGGTGTGACTATTATATACAGAACGCGGTAATGATGCCCGAAAATGCCCTCACCATATTGCAGCAATTTGATGCCATTTTTCTGGGGTGTATCGGGGATGCGAGTAAAGTCCCTGACCATATATCCCTGACCATGCTCCTCGCCATTCGCAAAGGATTTGATCAATATATAAACCTGCGGCCCATCAAGCTCTATCCCGGCGTGGAAACGCCTCTCAAGACGGCAACGCCGGAAACGGTCGATATGGTGGTAGTGCGGGAAAATACGGAAGGCGAATATTCAACTGTAGGAGGATTATTCAAACAGGGCACACCCGATGCCCTTGCCGTTCAGACTGCTGTTTTTACCCAAAAAGGGTGTGAGAGAGCGATTCGCTATGCATTCGAGCTTGCCACAAAAAGGAAGAAGTTCGGCAGCAGCGCACCTGTGGGGATGGTAACCAACTGCACGAAATCGAACGCCCTCAACTATTCAATGGTATTTTGGGACTCCGTGTATCAGCAGGTAGCGAAGGAATACCCGGACATAAAGACCGATATGGCCCTGGTTGATGCGTTGACCATGTGGTTTGTGAAGAATCCGGAATATTTCGATGTGATCGTTGCTTCAAATCTATTTGGAGACATCATCACGGACCTCGGGGCCATGCTTCAGGGCGGGATGGGATTCGCCGCCGGCGGAAACATCAATCCGGAAAAAGTGTATCCGTCCATGTTTGAACCGATTCATGGGTCTGCCCCCAAGTATGCAGGGAAGGCTATTGTGAATCCTGTTGCCTCCATAGAATCGATCCGGCTGATGTTGGATCATCTGGGAGAGGAGAGAGCCGCAGTAGATATACAAAAGGCGGTGGTAAAAACTCTCTCCTTGGGAAAAGTAAAAACCCCTGATATGGGGGGAGCACATAAAACCCACGAAGTCGGCGATGCAATTGCGAAGGAAATCCTGAGCGGGGGTATTGATTGAAACTATGTTGTAAATGGGACCGGTACAAACCATGACGGAGTTTCTCACCATCTTCTTTTCTTCTTTTATTATCGCCCTTTCCGGTGCGATGATGCCGGGACCCCTGCTTACCGCAACGATCAGTGGAAGCTCGCAGAGGGGATTTCTCGCGGGACCTCTGCTTATTGCAGGTCATGGTGTTCTGGAACTCCTCCTCTTGGTTACGCTGGTGTTCGGGATGGCTCCTTTCCTCCAGCGTAATGATGTCTTTGCAGTCGTTGCCATAGCGGGCGGGGCGATTTTACTCTGGATGGCGGTGGGAATGTTCCGCAGCATTTCCACACTCAGCCTGACATTGAATGCCGGTGAGATCAAGCGCGGTTCCCTTGTAATAAATGGCGCCCTTTTCAGTATTGCGAATCCTTACTGGATCATATGGTGGGCGACGATCGGTTTCGGCTATGTACTGTATAGCTTGCGGTTTGGCCTGGCAGGCATTGCTTTTTTCTTTGCAGGACACATTCTGGCCGATTTAGCCTGGTATTCTGTAGTCTCTGCGGCAGTGGGGAAGGGCAGGCATCTCTTCACAGACCGCCTCTATCGATGGATTATCGGAATCTGTGCAGGAGTGCTGATTCTTTTTGCGGTGTATTTTTTCTATGCCGGGGTACAGAAGGTAACAGCTTTATAAAAAGTCGTCACTCCGGTGAAAACCGGAGTCCAGACAATTTACAACTAGATAAAATAACTGTATTCTGGTACTCGCCCCTGACACTGATCCGGGATTCGCTGGAATGGAAGAAAACCGTGTCTTCAGACTTTTTACGATTTTATCAGCCTTAAATAAGGGAGAGAATCTTTCATGAAAAAGAAAACGCAAAAATCGGACCTTAATGGTTTGACATTACTTGGCCGGGATGCCAAACCGACAAAGAAGTTAGAAACCTTTCCCAACCG
>JAFNGM010000165.1:0-7429 GCA_017885225.1 Syntrophaceae bacterium
CCCTTGGTGCGGATCATGGCGGCGCCTTCGGCGATGCGACGAAGGGCCTCTCCTAAATTGCGGGCGCCGCAGACAAAGGGGATAGAAAACTTCGTCTTGTCGATATGACATTCCTCATCGGCAGGGGTTAATACCTCGCTCTCGTCAATATAGTCGATTTTCAGTGATTCCAATATCTGGGCTTCAACAAAATGACCTATCCTTGCCTTGGCCATGACAGGTATTGATACGGCCTTTTTTATTTCTATAATCATGGATGGATCAGACATCCTGGCAACACCACCCTGTGTGCGGATGTCCGCCGGAACCCTCTCCAGGGCCATAACTGCGACGGCGCCTGCCTCCTCGGCGATTTTCGCCTGTTCCACGTTTGTCACATCCATAATGACGCCGCCTTTTAACATCTGAGCCAGTTGCACATTCAGTTCGTATCTCTTTTTATCCAATTTATTGCGCCTCCCTCACCCATGAATGAACTCTGGGTATCTGAGTGTATTTCTAATGTGTTATGCTTTCATATAGAAAGCTAACCTATATGTAATTTTCTTATCAGTTAGTATAGTATTGTCAAGAAGAATTATCAAGGGTGATAACACGGGAGCACGCATTACCATGTCATTCTCGCTTTTACTCCATGAGTGTGGAGATATGTCTTAATCTCCGATATCGTATAATATCTATAATGCACCATGGAAGCGATAAGCGCCGCATCTGCTTGCCCCCGCGTGAGAACATCAACAATGTGTTCTGGAGTTCCTCCGCCTCCCGAAGCAATCACCGGTATGCGAACGTTCGTCGATATGAGAGGTGTCAATTCAAGTTCATACCCTTCTTGTGTCCCGTCGGCATCGATCGAATTCAGGCATATTTCACCCGCCCCCAGGTTTTCCGCCTCTTTTGCCCACCACAGGGCGTCAATCCCAGTATATACACGTCCTCCATGAATGACGATTTCATAGCCTGAGGGAACTTGTACGTTCGGCTCCACTTTCTTTACATCCATGCCCAGGACGACACACTGGCTGCCGAAGGCCTTTGCACCTTCAGCAATCAGGGGTGGATTTTTCACGGCTTCGGAGTTGATGCTTATCTTTTCCGCTCCTGCCAGGATGACGCGCCTCATGTCTTCCACGGTTCGGATGCCACCGCCGACAGAAAAGGGAATGAATATTGTTTCCGCCACCCGCCGCACCACGTCAATTATGATGTCACGCCCATCGGATGATGCGGTAATATCATAGAAGACAATCTCATCGGCACCCTGTTTATAATACTCCCGCGCCGCTTCAACGGGATCTCCTATATCGATATTGCCCTTGAATCTGATCCCTTTGGTAAGCTTTCCGTCACGCACATCCAGGCAGGGTATGATCCGTTTACTCAGCATCCCGACCTCCCCAGCGGCAGAAATTGGTCAGTATCTGGAGTCCCGGCCGTCCGCTTTTCTCCGGATGAAATTGCATGGCTATCAAATTTCCATGGGCCACGACGGAGCAAAAAGGCTGTCCGTAATTGGTCAATCCGATAACCCACGTATCATCATCGGGAAATGGATAATAGGAATGGACAAAGTAAAATTCAGCACCCTCGGGAAGCCCACGGAACACGGGGTGATCCTTGCGAAAGGCTACACGGTTCCATCCCATGTGGGGAATTTTGAGCTTTTCATCGCCCTGTCGCAGATCCCGCGGGAATCGTTTCACTGTCCCCGGTACGATACCCAGGCATTGTGTGTCATTTTCTTCGCTGTATTCAAAAATCACCTGTGTCCCAAGGCAAATGCCCATCACAGGCTTCCCCTGCTGAACCCATTCCCGGATCCATTTATCCANNCTGGCCCGTTCAAGTTTGCCGGGATCATCAGTGATCATGCACGGTTCTTGTAAATAATTGAGAGCCCGTGCCACGCTGGTCAGATTCCCTGCCCGGTAATCAACGATGCCTATCATTATTATTTAACCTTTCCCCGTATCCATTTGAAAAAACAATATTTTCCTATCAACCGCGAAACATTGTCGTTATTCTTATTTGTCATTACGAGTGCTCAAAGGGCGAGGGACAATCTCTTATATTTTCGAGGGACAAATAATTATACAAAATGTCGTACTAAAACAAAGTTTCAAAAATAACGCAACACTCATACCTTCTCAAAACGTATTCCCTGGAAAGTATTTCTCTTCTCGAGTTCCCTGTCGATCCCGTTTAATACTTCCATCTTGTTAATCGCCCACCGCGGGGCCAGGAATATATCCCTGTACCCATCTGCAGTCAGCCGCTGAATGACCATCTCCGGTGGCAAAATTTCCAAAATATCGCACACAACCCGGATATAGTCGTCCTTTTCCAGCAGCAAAATCTCCCCCTGTTCATAGAGGTCACCCATCTTCGTCCCCCTGAGGGCGAGAAGCAGATGAATTTTTATCCCATGAATGGGGAGTGTTGCAATGACCCTTGCCGTTTCCAGCATATCCTCCCGCGTTTCCCCTGGCAGACCAACGATGATATGTGTACAAATATGTATATTTTTCCCCGAAGCCCTGCGCACCGCATCAAAATACGTCTCCACAGAATATCCTCTGTTGATATACCGTAAGGTTCTGTTGTGGATTGTCTGGAGGCCTAATTCAAGCCATGCATGGGAATGCTTCGCATATTCTTGAAAAAGATCAATTATATCATCGGGAACGCAATCCGGACGAGTACCCACAGAAAGGCCAATGACATCATCTTCCCCGAGAGCCTCGTCATAAAGCGCTCTCAATTTTTCAGTTGGGCCGTAAGTGTTAGTAAAAGTTTGGAAATAGGCTATAAACTTCCCCGCATTTCTGTGGGTCTTATAATATTCCTTCCCCCTGCGTATCTGTTCGCTGACGGAAGGAAGCGGCCCGGCCTGTCGCAGGCGCGAACCTCGGCCGTCACAGTATATGCATCCCCCCGACGACACCGTTCCGTCCCGGTTCGGACAGGTAAACCCCGCGTCAATCTGAAGCTTGTATACCTTGCACCCGAAGCGGTTGTACCAGAAGCTTTTTAGATCGTAATATCGTTTTGTGTTATTCCAGAATACCGGTTTTAACAAAAGGCCTCTTTTTTATTGTAGTGTATCAACCAATATTATTATATACCATAATGTAAGATTTTCAATCATTATGAAACCCTCTGGAAGAGGTTGTGCGTGTGCAGAGATATTATGATGTTATCGTGGTGGGCGGCGGTCACGCCGGTTGTGAGGCGGCATTAGCGGCAGCGAGGATGGGCTGCTCCACGATTTTATTTAATATCAATCTTGATTCTGTCGCCCTTATGTCGTGCAACCCGGCCATCGGAGGCCTCGCCAAGGGCCAACTCGTGAAGGAAATAGACGCCCTGGGGGGAGAGATGGGAAAAATCGCTGACAAAACCGCCGTCCATTTTCGTCTCCTGAACGCATCGAAAGGGCCTGCGGTGCAATCCTCACGCTTCCAATGCGACAAGCAGCTCTACAGGCTCGCCATGAAAGCAGTTGTAGAAAAGGAAAAAAACCTTCATCTCCGGCAGACGCTTATCGATCAACTCATTATCAAGGATGGAAGGGTTGTGGGTGTGGAGGATCATATTGGTGTCTCATATCATGCGAAGGCGGTGGTCATCACCACGGGAACTTTTTTAAACGGTCTAATCCACGTTGGCACTGTCCATTACCCCGCAGGAAGAGCCGGCGAGATGGCCTCCATTCACCTGGCTGAATCTCTTAGGAAGCTTGGATTTGAGATGGGTCGCATGAAGACAGGGACGCCACCGAGATTGCGCGCTTCCACAATCGACTTTTCAAAACTTGAACGACAGGACAGTGATCCCGACCCGGAACCGTTTTCTTTCATGACGGAGAATCTGCGGGCGGAGAGACTCCCTTCATATTTTTCTTCTACGACAAAGGAAACGCATCGGCTCATCAGGGATAATATTATGCTCTCCCCGCTCTATTCAGGCACCATCAAAGGAGTCAGCGCCCGCTATTGTCCTTCCCTTGAAGATAAAGTCATCCGCTTCTCCGACAAGGAAAAGCATCCCGTTGTCCTGGAACATGAGGGTCTGGAAACAGAGGAGGTCTATGCGAAAGGTCTCGGTAACTGTATGCCGCAGGATCTTCAGGAACAGATCATTCACAGTGTTCCCGGTTTAGAGGAGGCGGAAGTTATGCGTTCTGCCTATGCCATTGAATACGATTTTGTGCAGCCGAAAGAGCTCAGGCAGACCCTGGAAACGAAGCGCGTTGCCGGGCTCTACCTCGCCGGGCAGATCAACGGTACTTCAGGATATGAAGAAGCCGCCGCACAGGGGCTGTGGGCCGGTATCAACGCAGCGTGTGCAATACAGGGGAGACCCCCTTTCGTGCTTGACCGTTCTGAAGCGTATATAAGTGTGATGATTGATGATCTCGTAACCAGGGGCGTGGATGAACCATACCGGATGTTCACCTCCCGGGCGGAATACCGCCTCATCCTCCGGGAGGATAATGCGACAATCCGCCTTATGGGAAAAGGGTATGAACTGGGATTGATTTCACAGGATCACTACGGCCGCCTGAAGGACAAGGTTCGGCAGGTGAAAGAAGGGATCAGCAGCCTTGCATCTATAAAAATTTACCCCGGTGCAGAGGTCAACGCAAAGCTCCATACGATGGGAACGTCAGCCATTAAAAATCCCGTTACATTGTATCAGATCTTGAAAAGATACGAGATACGCTATGATGATCTCAACGTCTTTCCGGGGTGGGAATCTATTTCTGATCGGACGGTGAAAAAGCAGATCGAAATTGAGGCAAAGTATGAAGGGTATATAAAACGGCAGGTCGAATCGATAGAAAAAATGAAAACACTGGATGGGAAAAAAATCCCTAAAAGCATGGATTACAGATCCGTACCGGGACTTTCCAACGAATTAAAGATGAAGCTCACCAGGGTGGAACCCGCTACTATCGGACAGGCGGAGCGCATACCGGGGATGACGCAGGCTGCTATCACCGCTATTCTGGTCACGATGAAAAAGATGGAACTGGAGGCGTCTGCCGCGACAAAAAATAACACGCCGTCATCGTGACTAAGTACGTATCGGCATAGCGCGGACATTTCTAACCACCTTATTTACCTTTAAAATTTCCTTGACATACACGCGCAACAACCCTTATTTTGTATCAGCCCCAAAAGGAACTCTTATTTATCAAGAAAAGGATATTCATTATGTCAAATACATCACCTCAGCGAACACAGAATCATTCATGGCGATTCATTCGTGCCGGCGGTTTTGACCAGGTTCGTCTGGACTCTGTAACTGATCTCATGGCCCTTGATCAGCTCGATCCGAAACTCTGGGTTGCACTGGGTTGTCCAACTCGGGGTGTTGAGTTTGATAGTGTAACCCTTGACCTGATCGATACCGACAATGATGGCAGGATTCGCGTACCGGAAATCATTGCCTCAACCAAATGGGCGGTCTCTCTCCTTAAAAATCCGGATGAACTTCTCAAATCGTCGCCCTCGGTGCCATTGGACGCTATCAACGATGCGACTCCGGAAGGGAAGGAGCTCTTAGCATCCGCCAGACAGATTCTGACCAACCTCGGAAAAGCGGATGCAACATCAATAAGCATCGAAGATACGGCAGATACCACGAAGATATTCGCAAAGACCTATTTCAACGGGGATGGGATTATCCCGGCTGATGCCGCCGAAAATGCCGCCGTGAGGGCAGTCATTCAAGATATCATAACCTGTCTTGGAGCTGAGACAGACCGCAGCGGCGAACCGGGGGTGAATCAGGATAAAGTTGATGTTTTTTTCGCGGAAGCCCACGCTTACTCAGACTGGTGGAAAACAGCGGAGAATGATCAGCCAAAAATTCTACCTCTCGGTGATGAGACCATCAATGCGGCTACTACACTCAATGCGGTCAAAGCAAAGATGGATGATTATTTTACCCGCTGCAGGCTTGCAGTATTCGATCCCCGGGCCCTCGATGCACTGAACCGCCAAGAATCAGAATATCTTGAAATCGCCGCAAAGGATCTTACCATTAACGCCTCCGAAGTATCCGGATTCCCCCTCTCACGCATTGAAGCCGGCAAATCCTTATCGCTCACAGAAGGCCTCAATCCAGCGTGGGACGATGCCATCAGCAGGTTTCGGGATGAAGTCGCCAGACCCCTTCTGGGTGATATATCCATTCTCACAGAAAAGCAATGGATAGCAATCAAAGAGGCATTTAAATGGTTTGACCTGTGGATGAGCAATAAAGCTGCAACAACTGTCGAGACGCTCGGTCTTGAGCGCGTCCGCGAAATCTTAGCAGGTGAGAGCAAAAACGTCATTCGAGAGTTGATTGATAAGGATAAGGCTTTAGAATCAGAAGCAAATGCTATCGCCGCTGTCGACAGGCTCGTCCGCTATCACCGGGATCTCTATAAGCTTCTGAACAATTTTGTTTCGTTCCATGATTTCTACGGCCGCAAGGACAAAGCGATATTCCAGGCTGGAACTTTGTATCTCGATCAGCGCAGTTGTGACCTGTGCATCCACGTTGACGATATGGGCAAACACGCATCGCTGGCTCATCTAAGCAGGATTTTCCTGGCCTATTGTGAACTCACACGCCTGGGTACCGATGAGAAGATGACCATCGCCGCGGCATTCACGGACGGTGACTCGGATAACCTCATGGTGGGACGCAACGGCATTTTTTACGACCGCAAAGGTCAGGACTGGCATGCTACTATCGTGAAGATCATTGATAATCCCATCAGTATTCGACAGGCTTTCTGGGCCCCTTACAAGCGAATAATCAGATGGATTGGAGAGCAGGTCGCGAAGCGTGCGGCAGCGGCTGATGCTGCCGCAACTGATAAGCTGACAAAAGCCTCTGTGGAAGCGGGCAAACAGGCGGCAACGGGAAAAGAGCCCGCAACAAAACCCAAGATTGATATCGGGACTGTCGCCGCTCTCGGCGTCGCTGTGGGCGGTATCACTGCCGCGCTCGGTATGCTCCTTCAGGCGTTCTTTGGCCTTGGTCTCTGGATGCCGTTTGGCCTTATCGCTCTCCTTCTCCTTATCTCAGGTCCATCTATGATCATTGCATGGCTCAAGCTTAGGCAGCGCAATCTTTGCCCCATCCTCGATGCGAACGACTGGGCAATAAATACACGCGCTCGCATAAACATTCCCTTTGGCCGTTCGCTTACGGCCATGGCCACGCCGCCGCCTGGTTCGCGTCGCGACCCCATAGACCCTTATGCCGAGAGTAAATCAGGACGATATAAATTCATTGTGCTCTTAGTGCTCCTTACTTTTCTCTGGGGTTTATGGAACTTCGGCATCTTTGAAAAAGTCATTCCTGATGTCTTACCCAAATCGGAATGGGTCAAGAAGCGTTAATGTGTCATAACAAAAAATACCCT
>JAFNGM010000165.1:7452-8023 GCA_017885225.1 Syntrophaceae bacterium
CAAATAACACCGGGGTAAAGATAAAAGCCAGAGAGATCGATTTCAATAGCACACCCACCCCGAAAATAGTTATGACCACTCTGGTTATTCGTTTGCGTGCCTATTATCCAGTCTTTGCGGATGATATCAAAAAAAGTAATTCAAAAATTTCCCCCTTAAAAGGTGCAATTTTGTATTGACATGTCATTTCATTCCGTGTAAAACCCATCGGCAAAGGATGGCCGATTGCCTATGGGTTCCATTTTTACCAGCGACGAAGATATTGAGAGAAAAACCCTGATGATCCTGCGTATCATCCATGAAGCCGGAGGTCCTCTGGGCTCCCGTCTGATCGCACGGAAGATGCAGGAGAGGGGCTTTATGCCCAGCGAGAGGGCGGTCCGGTATCATCTGAAACTCATGGATGAAAGGGGACTCACGAGGCTGGTGTGTAAAAGGGACGGGCGGGCTATTACGGCCATGGGAATCGACGAACTTGATGATGCCAGGGTCCAGGATAAGCTTGGCTTTGTGATATCCCGCATAGAGATTCTCGCCTTCCGGACAACCTTCGATCCTGTAAAGGGCCGTG
>JAFNGM010000166.1:0-2586 GCA_017885225.1 Syntrophaceae bacterium
AAACGTCTCCATAAAAGTGGGCATTGTCTGATACTTGTTGCAGAAGGTGCAGGCCAGGACATCATTCGCAAAGATCACGATGTCATGGAAAAGGACGCATCAGGAAATATAAAGCTGTTAGATGTAGGCTCGTTTTTAAAGATGTATATTGAAGAGTATTTTAAGAAAAAAGGGATGGAGATTAATCTCAAGTATATTGACCCAAGTTACACGATTCGCAGCGTTCCTGCCAATGCCAGTGATAGTATCTATTGCGGAGCCCTTGGCCAATATGCAGTTCATGCAGGTATGGCCGGCAAAACAAGCATGCTGGTCGGTCTCATAAAGGATGAATATGTGCACCTCCCGTTCCGTATGGTTTCTTCAGGGTCAAAAGTAAATCCGGAAGGAAATATTTGGATGCGTGTTCTTGAAACAACAGGACAGCCGCCGTCTATGAAAAATTAATCAGCAAGGTCTATGTATCGTGGCAAAATAATGGCTGATGTTGCTCTTAGACACTTTACATTATCGATCTGCGTCCGTTATACCTTTCGATGTCATAGTATTTTTCGACGTCCACCAGCTTGAGCTTGTTAATGATTTCTTTCATGGGTACGCTAGTAATTTCGCCCCGCACAAGACTCACCATGCGTCCGAAATCCTCATTGAGAAGCATGTCTACCGCAGCGATACCAAACCATCTGGCCATAAGGCGGTCATGTGCAGATGGTGTTCCCCCGCGCTGTAAATGGCTCAATACGAGAGACCGTGCCTCGAAACCGGTTCGTTTTTCAATTTCATTTGCAACAAAGCTTGCGATACCTCCAAGTGTGGGATGTCCGAAATCATCAATTTTATTGTCCCTTAGGAATTCCTGCTTTCCTGAGAGTTTCGCTCCTTCCGAAACCACAATAATTGAATAGTGTATCTCCCGTCCTTTTCTTTCGCGAAGAAGCTCACACACTACGTCCATATCAAAGGGACACTCAGGTATCAAAATTATATATGCACCGCTGCATTCTCCTCCATGAAGGGCAAGCCAGCCTGCGTGACGGCCCATCGTTTCAACTACAAAAATCCGGCTGTGAGAACCCGCGGTAGTTCTTAAACGGTCAATTTCCTCCATAATCACATTCACTGCGGTATCAAAACCGAGTGAATATTCGGTTCCTGTAAGGTCATTGTCAATAGTTTTGGGGATGCCTACCGTCTTAATACCCAACTTATGTAATTTGTATGCGACACCAAGGGTATCTTCACCGCCAAGGACGACAAGAGCATCAATCCCGAGCTTTTTAACATTATCTATCAATATCTCCGAACGATCATTCTTTGGATTAAACGGATTCGTCCGCGATGTTCCTAAGTTTGTTCCACCATAACGGTCCCACGTTCGCACGGTCTCTTCATCGAGACGTTTGAGGTATCGATCACAACTTTTGGGATCACCTGGATCAATCTCTATTAATCCCTTCCAGCCTTCTGTAATACCGACAACCTCAAAGGATATGGAACGCTTCTCGGCGAGTTTTGGATCAAGGGCGCTTTTTGTTACCCATTTAATTGCACCATTTAAGCCGGGACAGTCACCTCCTCCTGTTAACACGGCAACCTTCAGACGCATCTTTTTCCCCTCCTATAGCGTGAAAGAAATATTTTAAATTTTCAATTATTTTGACAATCTATCAGTAATAGGATATTCCCAATATATAAAAATATCAATCTATAGTTTTACAAAAACGGTCTTTACACGCGCAGTTTCCCACGTAATCCACATATGAATATACATATAAAAAAACTCTTGCAAAATTCACAATGATGTTTTAGTAAGCATCCCTCAGTTGCTTTAGGAGATTTGATATGTCAAGAATCTGTAAAATATGTGGCAAAAAGCCTATTGTCGGTCATAATGTAAGTCATGCAAATAATAAATCGAAAAGAAGATGGTATCCTAACCTGCAGAAGTTGCGTTGTGTTGATGAAAGGACCGGGGCTGTGAAGCGTACAAAAGTCTGTACAAGTTGCATTCGTTCCGGTTTTGTCAAGAAAGCACTATAATAAATTACTGATCGAGCCTAATCTTCGTCTCATGTAAAGTTGTATCGTTCTGAATTATCGGGGGAGAGTGAATGTGTACTCACCCCCTTCATCTCTCGCAACATAATCCAGCCTCTATCAATTCCTCAATAATTTTATACATAATCAATTTGTCCAAGAGTACATAGCGTTAGGCATACCGTTGTCATTCTTTTCTTGACATAGACTCATACACTGATATTATCTCAAGGAATAGCATACTGTAAAATTTATAATCATATACCCTTATGAATTGAAACTGCGTTCACTATGAAAATAATATCGCTGCCTACAACACAATGGAAGATATCGGAAGGCAACAGAGAGGCCGAAGATATCCTGATGAAAGAACTGCGTGTTCATCACATCATATCGCGCATATTAACAAGCCGCCGAATTCTTAGCACTGAGGACGCGAACAGGTATCTCACTCCCTCTTTGAATGATTTGCACAACCCTTTTTTAATGAAAGACATGCAAAAAGGCGTTCAGCGTATAACCGGGGCAATTTATAATCATGAAAAAATA
>JAFNGM010000166.1:2614-5401 GCA_017885225.1 Syntrophaceae bacterium
GACAATGTAAAGCTCATGGTTACCGTAGATTGTGGTATTTCTGATCATGATCAGATATCATATGCCCGCTCGCTCGGTATAGACACGATTATTCTAGATCATCACGAAGTTCCCATGAATCTCCCTGATGCGGTCGCCATAATCAATCAAAATCGCAAGGAATGTACTTTCCCCTTTAAGGATCTTGCTGCCGTAGGAATCGTCTTCAATTTTCTCATTGCGCTAAGAGCAAAACTGAGGAAAGACGGATTCTGGGAAAATAGAAAATACCCTAATCTCAGAGAGTATTTAGACCTTGTTGCCCTTGGGACCATCGGAGATATCTGCCCCCTAGTCGATGAGAACAGGATATTTACAAAAATAGGCCTCGATCTGATCACAGAAGGCAGGAGGGTGGGATTACGGGCTTTAATGGAAATTTGCGGCATAGACAGTCAGGTTATTGATACCGTGAAGGCTTCTTTCAACCTGATTCCAAGGATAAATGCAGCAGGACGCATAGCGTCTGCGAATGAGGCAGTGCAACTTCTCTTAACGGAAGACATGGAGGAAGCCAGGCGGATCGCATACAATCTGGAACTCTATAATCGAAAGCGGCAGACAATGGAGAGGGATATTCTTAATGACATACTTGAGGAAATAGAAAAAACAACTGATACGGAAAAAGCAAAATCCCTCGTGTTTGCTTCATATAAATGGCATCCTGGCGTAATAGGCATTGTTGCGTCAAAACTTGTTGATCGATATTGCAGGCCTACTATTCTTATCAGCCTAAAGGATGGCATCGGTAAGGGCTCCGGAAGAAGCATTGCCGATTTCAATATTTATAAGGGGTTGAAAGAGTGCGAGTCGCTTCTCTTATCGTATGGTGGGCACCGGTATGCAGCCGGTATTTCTATCAAGGAAGAAGACATTAAGGAATTCTCCCACATGCTTGAAGATATTATAAGCAAAAAAGTAAGCGTCGCCGATTTTATTTCTCATACAAATATTGACGCCTTGTGTGATCTTAATGATATCAGTTATGAACTCATATCGGAGATTGGCAAGCTCGCCCCCTTCGGGAGCGGCAATCCCGAGCCAATTTTATGCGTCAGAAATATCAATGTCTCCTCTCAGTCTGTGGTGGGGAATAATCACTTGCGCATGCGCGTGAGCGGAAATGGCGTTTCTTACGGTTCAATCTGGTTCAATAAAGGCCATCTTATTAACTTTCTGTCTGAACCTGCACTTGATATTGCCTTTACGCCTCACATCAATAACTGGAATGGAGCTTCTGACATCCAGCTTAAGATGAAAGATATCGCAGTTCCTGTCGCCGTTTTGTAAAAGAGTTATACGTTGAACTATTTCCAAGTGCGATCGTCAACTATCAATCTTCCATCTTCCTTCAGCGTACCCTGTTCTACGTGTTCCATACGATCAATCTTGACTGTGCATATATCTCTAAAATATTTTCTAAACATTTCTTCTATGGTTATCGTATTTATTGAAGAGGCTCTCGGTTCCATTCTGACCGTTAATACATCTTCATGAGTGATCCTTTCTACACGCAGCTGAAATTTAACATCTTTAAAGGTTTCCTGGATTTTCTTCAGCTGACTCGGCGCGATGAAAAGACCCCTTACTTTCACTGCATCTCCCACCCTACCCCAAATTCCATCTAAACGGTAGGATGTCCTGCCGCAGGGGCAGGGAGATTCCATGAATTTGGAAAGATCCCCCGTTCCAAACCTGAATAGAAAGAAGACACTATTGAAGCGTGTAACCACGACCTCGCCAAGAGAATCCTTTGGTAACTTCTTTCCCGTTTCCGGGTCAATTATTTCTACGAGAACCTCTTCACATATATGCCAGCCTTGTTTTTCGGAACATTCATACGCTACGTCACCTACTTCCGTTGCGCCGTACATTTGATAGGTGTCGATCGCAAAGTCCTTCTCAAATCTCTCTCGCAGGGATGGTTGAAGGGGTTCTGCGGCAAAGCATGCGCGCCTCATCCTGAAATCATTCTTAAAATCATATCCTAATTCTTCTGCCGTTTGTATGATGGCCATTAAAAAGCTTGGAGTGCCCGTATAGGCTGTGACATTGAGATCGCGGATCAATTGTACCTGCTGCTGTGAGCTTGAAGTTCCTGATGGTATAACTGTTGCTCCAAGGCGCCGCAATCCACCGTGAAATGTTAAGCCCGCAGCTACCATGTGATAGGAAAAGGCATTGAGAACGATATCTCCTTTGCCTATACCTGCGGCATGATATGCCCTCGCCCACAGATGATCACTCTCAGAAAGGTGCGGTTCATAGACGGGGCCCGGAGAAATAAAAATTCTGTCTATCACCGCATCGGCATCAGAGAGACCGCCATAAGGACGTTCGGACATTTCCAGTTCGATTAACCTCTCTCTTGAAATAACTGGAAGACTTTCAAAATCAACGAGAGTGTGAAACGCGGATGGATCCAGATTCAAGTCAGAAATCATCTTTCTGATGCGATTTGATTTCCGATAGCCTAAGTCAATCATTTCAAGCACCTGCACTGTTTGCCTGCGCTCTCTTTCTTCAGCGGTAGTGCACTCTTTATGATCGTAATAGTTTGCCATATGCATACTCCATGAACTATAGCCATCTTTTCCTGCGACGATATGACTTTACATCTTTATAGGATTTTAACGTTCCCGATGAACCCATGCCGAGGTAAAATTCTTTTATATCGGGATTCTCTACAAGGTTTTTTGCAGCACCTTCCATAACGATCTTGCCGTTTTCCATTACGTACCCGTAATC
>JAFNGM010000166.1:5450-5836 GCA_017885225.1 Syntrophaceae bacterium
TCATCCAAGAGCAATAGTTCAGGGTGAGCCATCAAAGCCCTTCCCATGACAATCATCTGCAGTTCTCCGCCACTGCAATATCCTGCAAGCATTTTTCTTCTTTTCAGAATCGCAGGAAAATAATGATACACCATTTCGAGATCTTTTTTATACGGCTTTCCCCACCTGATAGCTGTTCCCACAATGAGGTTTTCCTCTACGGTCAAGTATTTGAAAGGTTGACGCCCTTCAAGAACCTGGATTATTCCTTTGCGTGTAATGACTTCCGGAGCCTGATTCTGAATCATCAATCCCTCATACATTATTGTTCCGTCTGTCACCTTGCCGTTTTCCGGTTTTAGGAGGCCCGATATGGCCTTCAGCGTGGTCGTTTTTCCGGCGCCGTT
>JAFNGM010000167.1:0-1599 GCA_017885225.1 Syntrophaceae bacterium
AATATTTGATTGCAGCAGCGCTTCGGGCTCTACCGTGTCCACCCATGTTGAAAAGTATGTTTTCCATACAGACAGAGGCTGGCACCATTTGGGATTTTTCGCCATGACATCGCCTTTACAGAAGGTGTATCCTGACTGATCGAGCCACGTGCAGACTTTTTCCCCTAACTTTAAAAAGTAACCCTTCACGCTATCCGCAAATTCATGGGGTATGTCCTCATAGAGTATGGCATTGTCCTGATCCGTCTTCAGGGTCTGCTCTCTCCTTCCCTCGCTTCCCAGTATGAGAAACACAAATTTGGTCGGCGGCGGACCCAATTCATCAATGGCAAGTCTAATCAATTTATGTAAAATGGTGTCTGAGATCGTTGAAATGAGCCTTGCTACATTTATGACCTTGACGCCGCTTTCGATCAGGCTCTGGATCAGACGGGGCACCTCGGTGTGTATGCCTGCGATTTCCTCAATCCCCCCCGCCTTATTAATCTCACGAATAAGGAAGAATGGCGACTTTCCCTGGGCCGAAACCAGGTCGCTGACAGTAACCATACCTACCACCTTTTTGTCGGCATATGCAACGGCGAGGTGTTTCAAGTTTTTCTGCATCATCACCATAAGGGCCTCAAACACAGGGACCCGCGCTGAAACAGTACTCACCGGGGAAGACATTATGTCTGACACAGGTTTTTGTATGTCGTACCCTTTCCCGATCACTTTCCTTCTCAGGTCGCTGTCGGTGACTATGCCCACGAAATCCCCTTCGGATTCCTTTACAAGAATAGAACTGCATCGCCGCCGGCTCATCATGAGGGCCGCTTCCTGGATGGGCATGCGGGGTTCGCAAAAAACGAGGTCCCTCGTGCAAATGTTTTCAACAGGCTGGTAAAATAATTGCGGAACCTCATCTTTCGGCTGCATTGTCTCCGTAATGATTGCGGCATAGGACTTATCCAGCATCCGTTTTCCAAATATATCGGTAAAGAAGTCGGAGAACGCCCCATGCCGTGCGCAAACATCCAAAAACTTTTGTTTTGGCAGAACATAGAGGTCAGAATCCTCTTTGGTTTTCATCATGCGTACGGCGATCCCGTCGTGTAAAAGTATGGAGATGCCTCCCAATATTTCCCCTTCGCTCAATATTTCATAGCGTGTCTCTTTATCACCTTGTTTATAATATGCCTCCACGGCGCCTTTCTGTATTATATAGACATGTTCAAGCTTCGATCTTCCCTGAATGAGCAAAGTGGTATCCTTCGGATAGTGCAGTAATGAGAGTTCAGCAGCAACATTCTTTAGTTCTTCTTCAGGAAGAAAAGAAAAGGGAGGCAATGTAGATAAAAATTGAAAAGCCTTATCGCTCATATGGTCTTCCTCGCTACGCTTTGAAGCAGGAGCTTTGGAAAAAAAGATTCAGGGCATAACGGAAAGTGACTTCCCTCATAGTCCATGCAGCCTTATCGTACTAACAAACTGAATTTATTTGAATATCAACACAACAGTAAAAATTTAATATATATAAAACAGATTGACAGGTCAATCTGTTTTATGTATCCTGCAAAACGCTTGAATCCGGTAGCGAGCGCATTCTCCGTAGCTTGC
>JAFNGM010000167.1:1673-3349 GCA_017885225.1 Syntrophaceae bacterium
AATCTCCTTCTGTATTTCACCAAGCCCTATGGATTTGATCCGAGCGGGAGTCTTTTCTGGGGAGCATTCTACGGTATCGCCATTCCCCTGATGACCATGTTTGTGTTTACCTATATCCATAAAAAAGCGATCGGCCTATGAAACATATATTTCGAGGTTCAGTGGTTGCTCTCGGGGCCGCGGCGGCTCTTTTCCTGTATGCAGCCCCCTGCAGGGCGGATGTCCTCTTTGTCCATGACTACAAAGCAACGGAATATTTAATGGGAGCGCAGGATGCGGAGCTCCTTGCCGGCTATACCGGTCAGGCTATGTTCCTTGACAAAAAGGCCCGGTACACCGGGCGAATGATGGAGGTTTTTCTTGGCAAAGACAAAGAAGTAAGAGAAACTGTTCATTTTCTTCTGGACAAGGATCAGATTCGTGAAATCGATTATTACAAGGGAAAGGTTATTGTGTTCCCGCTGGAGAAGCTTTCCGACATAAGCTGGATTAAAGGAAAAGAAACGCTCGACAAGGACACCGCGGAAATGATCAGGGAGCGGTACCGGACCGTACCGCCAAAGCTGTCGGTAACAATTCACCCCAAAAAGGAAACCTTAGGGGGCTACACATGCAGACGCGTGGATATGGATATGCGTCTGGAAACCATTGACGTGAAAAAAAATTCTTCGAGCGTAACCCTGGTAAAGCAGACGCTCTGGGTATCGACCACGGTCCCCGGGTATGACGAGTACACCGCGTTTCACCGGAAGCTGGCGAAAAGACTTGGTCTTGACGCCCTGCGTCTCGGAAACCTGAGTGTTCTCCTCGGTTACTGGGAAGGCTCTCTGGATCCCATCCGCGACTCCTTAAAGGGGGTAAAAGGTTATCCTGTGAAGAGTGTTATCACTGTTGAAGGCCACTATACGGCGAGTGTCGGTACGGATTCTGCGAAGACCAATACGATGCAGCTCAAAGAAGAATCGGTGGAGCTGAGGAAGGTTCTCACGGGCACGCTGGACAAAACCCGGTTCATGGCGCCGTCCGAATTTGGTGTGACCGTTGTAGAGTAGGACAGAGTTCTCTGTTGTCTAGAAGGGGACGAAGGATTAAAAAGGGGACAGATCATTCAATCTGTCCCCTTTCCTTTTTGCGGTTGCTACCCGGTGTTGCGATCAAGCCGGGCAAATAATTCCTGATTTAATACTCGGGCCTGATGTCCAAACTGTACTTCTTGACGATCTCTGGCTTCGGAGGCTGCGTAAGCAGGCTGACCACGATAAACAACAGGAATGAGATCGGTATCCAGTAGAACTGGTGAGGCGTGGGGATTTTATTCGACGGATCAGAGAGGAAGAACCAGTGGGGGCTCTTCTGCACGTAAAACGCGTAGAGCCATGATCCGCCGGTTACGAATGTCATCACAAAGATAGTGACATACGCCGCCGCTTTCGTCGCCTTATCCCACCAGATGCCGAGGACCATCGCCGGTGCAGTGGCGCAGATGATAACAAGGAAGGCCGAACCCGAGATATCCAAGACGAGAGCGGGAGGATCTATGGACAAGAGCGCGCTGACAATAATGACAAATGCCGTCATAATTCGCATGACCTGGATGGGCTTTTCATCGGGCCACTTGCTCCCGAAGACTTTCCCGATCAGGTCGCGCCCGAGGACAACGTTGAGAACCATGGTCC